>JAVVZC010000172.1:0-3153 GCA_036650755.1 Oscillospiraceae bacterium | reverse complement strand
AAAAAAACGCCTCCTCCGTTTTCGGAGAAAGCGTTTTTTTGCGTGCCCTAGCGGCGCAGTCCCAGTGAAATCACCAGCACCGGTGTCAGCCACAGCAGCATGAAAGTCATCATATTTCCGCAGTCCGCGGAGGCATAAGCGCCCGACCAGCACAGCAGGAACATGGTAATCAGCCCGATAATTGCGCCCAAAATTGACAGCGCGGCGCAAATTCTCAGCCCGTTATACAGTTTTCGACCTCTTTTTGCCAAGCCGGCAACCACATTCAGCCCGCCTCGGGAGAACATGGCGACCACCGTGCCGTCTTTTTCCGCCTCGGCGGAGGCAAAGCGGTAGCGGTCGGCAAAGGGCGGAAACTCGTAGTTTTCGGTGGGCAGTCGGAATTTTTGCTTGACCAAAAGCGGTGTGATGTTGAAATCCTTAACGGCGAAAACCGGCTCGGTTCTGCCCCGCAAAAGAGTGACCAGCGCCCGCTGAACGGAGGAAACGGGGACGTAATTGATGGCGAAAATTCCCGCCAAAATATCGTTTACCGCGGTGTAAACCGAGGTTTTTGAGTCGTTGTTTTTGGGGATTTTGACCCCCATCAGGTGCATAAAGCCGGAGGAGCCCACATAGACCAAGTCCCCGTTCACACGGGCGACAATTCCGCCGCCCTCATGGCAGGCAAAGTCCTCAATTTTTTGCATCATGCAGCCGTTTTTCTTCATAAGCTCCGTGAAAACCGGGGCAATGCCCATGCCCGAAGCGGCAATCATGCTGCCCGTATAGGCGATGACCCGATCGGGAATTGAGCCCTCGGAAATCGCGATATCCGCGATGGAAACGGTTCGCAGTGGGAAAATATCCGTGTCCGTGACCACCACGCGAGAGGTTCTTCCCAGCTCCGAACAGCCGCCGTAGCCCGCGATGGCAACGCCGCTTCTCGCCAGCCGTTTTGCGATAACGGAAAAGGGAAATGCAAAGCCGAAAATCGCGGAAAATGAGGCGGACACAGCGGTGCAGGCGGAAAGTGTGTGGAGAAAGCTGTCGCTTTTTTTGCTGGCAATTGCGCAAAACGCGCTTAGGATAAGGGAGGCAATCAGCAGTAGCGGCGCGAAAAGTCGGTACATGTTTTCGAAGATATCCGCAGTTTCCGCCTCACGCACAAAGCCGGTGATGGGTCGCTTTGCCCGAGACAAAACCCGCCCCTGATTATCGGAGCCCTGCTCCGAAAGCACCACGGAGGGAGATTTTGAGGCTGACGCCGCCCGAAAGCTTGTTGAGTAGCCCTCGCAGAAAAGCCTTGAGCCCCAAAGCGCAAAGGTCATGGAAAGTGCGGAAACCGCGCAGAAGGGCAAGCCCACAACCTTGTTGCCTGTGGCGGCAATCAGGATGGCGTCCCCGGCGGAAACAAGGCAGGAAACGGCAATCAGCGCCTCCGCTCCCGGTTTTCCCTTGATGATTGAAAGAATTCCGTTTGTAAAAACATCCAGCCCAACAAGCATAACCACCAGCAAAAGAATAAGGCAAACAAGGCTTCGCACAGCTGTGCTGCTGCCCAAAAGCCCAAAGGCGGGAAGCCCGTAGGAAAGGTAGATGAGCACAAGGCTCAGCGCCGTTGCAAACATGCAACGCAGTCCCAAGCTCTGTGCCTGCTCCGCATAAAGTCTTGCCGCCTTGTCGGCGCGAAGCTCGGGTGGCAGCTCCGGGGCACTGCCCTGTTTTTTAAGGGCGGCGGCTCTTTTTTCTTCACGCTTAATTGCGCCCGCCGACATAAGTCCCAAGATGGGGCCCAGCAGCTTTTGCTTTAAATCAACTGTTTGCTGCTCCTCGTCCTCCTGTGGGGGGTAATCCCGCCCTTCGGCGTATTCGCCCTCCTGCTCCGTCTCGTTGGAGCTTGTGAAGATGCGCTCCTCCGCAGGGATTTCCCCTTCGGTCGCCGTCTCCGGCCGGGGCTTTGGAAAGCTTGGCGTCTCCTCCGGGAATTCATCAAAATCCGGCTGCTTTTTTGAGCTGATTTTGCTGAACTCGGAAAAGCTTGCGCCCTCTTGCTTTGGCTCCGCCTGAGGCTCCATATCGCCCGAAGCCCAAACTTGGCTTTTTTCCCGCTCCACGGGCGTCTCCTCGGTGACGGAGGCGATAAAGTCCATGGCGCTGGTGATTTTTGCCTCACCCACCACTTGATCCAGAGCGTCCATAACGATGGAATGGGAATGCTCCGCCTTTTTGTCCACCGGGGCGGAAATAAGCTCCTCCGCCTTAAATTCGGCAAGGATTGACTCCAAGGAAAGCTCGGGGTCGCCGCCCGCCATTAAGTTGTCATAGTTGTTATCTTTCATATCGTACCTTCAAAGCCGGTTTCCGCGGAAACCATTTATTTGACAGTGCTGTATGACCGTAAAATTATTAAAAGTCTAAACACCGCGCTGGCGCAGTGCTTCGTAGATGAGCACCGCGGAGGCGGCAGAGGCGTTCAGTGAGGACACCTTGCCCTTCATGGGGATGCTCACAAGAAAGTCGCAGGTTTCGCTGACAAGGCGACCCATGCCCTCGCCCTCAGAGCCGATTACAATGCAGATGGGACCTGTGAGGTCGGTTTTCCAAAGAGGGTTTGTGCCCTCCGCCGCTGTGCCATAGACCCAAACTCCCGCCTCCTGAAGCTCCTTGATTGCGGCGGAAAGGTTTGGAACTCTTGCAACCGCCATGTGTTCGGCGGCGCCGGCGCTGGTTTTGTCAACGATGGAGGTCACTCCCGCGCTGCGGCGTTTTGGGATGATGATGCCGTGAACGCCCGCCGCCTCGGCTGTGCGGATGATGGCGCCCAAGTTTTGGGGGTCGCTGATTTCGTCGCAAACAACCACAAAGGGGGCTTCGCCCCGTGTCTCGGCGAGTGCCAAAATGTCGGAAACCTCGCAGTATTCCCGCATTGCCGCCAAGGCGATAACGCCCTGATGGGAATGGGTGCGGCTCATGGAATCCAGCTTGCGGCGGTCGGCGTCAACAACAACGCAGCCCGCGTCACGGGCGGTGGAAGCAATGTGACCCAAGGTTTTGTCGGTTTCGCCCTTGGCGATGAACACCTTGTCGATAACTCTGCCGGCACGAAGCGCCTCGATTACGGCGTTGCGTCCTTCTATTATGTCCTCGCGGTCGTTTTCAAAATCCATTTGG
>JAVVZC010000171.1:0-3156 GCA_036650755.1 Oscillospiraceae bacterium | reverse complement strand
CCGGGGGTGCCCCTTAAGCTTGCAAAGCTTTATTTATCGCATTTCGCGTTTAGCCAATTCAAAACATCGGCATAAACTTCTTCCCTGTTGGGCTCGCTGAGCAGCTCATGCCTGCCCTCGTGGTAAAGTTTGAGGGTAACATCCGACAGCCCCGCATTGAGGAAGCCGTTGTAGGCGCGAAGAACTCCCTTGCCGTAGTCGCCCACCGGGTCGCCGTCGCCGGACATGAAATAGACCGGCAAATCCCTGTTCATGCGCTCCAGATTTTTTGCAGAGGAGATATATTTGACGCCTGTGAACATATCGCGGAAAAGCCCAGACGTGGGGATAAAGCCGCACAGCGGGTCGTCGATATATTTTTGGAGGATGGTTTCGTCCCGAGTGAGCCAATCCCAATCGGTGCGGGAGGGCTTGATGCGCTTGTTGTAGCTGCCAAAGGCAAGCTTGTTAAGGGTTTCGCTGTGGAAATCCGCGCCTTTTTTGCGTACCTCACGGTTTGCAAAGGCGATGCCGGCGGAAACAATGGGCTTTGCCTGCTGCCCTGTGCCGCTGAGAATGACGCCGTTTGGACCGTCGTGGTAACGGATGATGTAGGTGCGGGCAAGGAAGCTGCCCATGGAATGCCCAAAAAGGAAGATGGGAAGCTTGCTGTATTGCTCACGAAGGCGCTCATAGAGCTTGCGCACATCGCCAACAACCAGCTCCCAACCGCCGTGCTCGCCGAAATAGCCAATGTTTTCGGGCTTGGAAATGCTTTTTCCGTGACCCAAATGGTCGTTTCCCGCCACCACAAAGCCCTTTGAGGCAAGAAATTTTGCAAACTCGTCATAGCGGGTGATGTGCTCCGCAACGCCGTGGCAAATTTGGACAACGCCGATGGGCGCGCCGTCGGGAAGCCATTCACGGACGTAGATGTTATCCTTGCAGTTGCACGAAGTAAAGCTGAATTCATTTAAAAGAGGCATGACAAAAGACCCCCTGGTGTGTTATTATATTTTTGTAGAAGTATAGTAATCTCTACAAATTACACCTTTATTCTACAACCTACATTGTCTTAAGTCAACATAAACACGGAGGTTAACCTATGAACGGCTACATTATCGCCCTTGACCAAGGGACCACCAGCTCCCGCGCCGTGATTTTTAATGCCCAAGGCATGATTGTTACCTACGCCCAATACCCCTTTAGCCAGCACTTTCCAAACCCGGGCTGGGTGGAGCACGACCCCATGGAGCTTTTGGCGTCCCAAATCCACGCTCTTGCCGAGGCTTTCGAAAAAAGCGGGCTGTCCCCCACCGACATTGCCGGCATCGGCATCACAAACCAGCGGGAAACCACAATCATTTGGGACAAAAACACGGGCAAGCCGGTTTACAACGCCATTGTTTGGCAGTGCAGACGCACAGCCGCCCTTTGCGATGAGCTTAAAAACGAGGGCATGGCGGGCTACATCCGCGACAAAACCGGACTGCTTATCGACGCCTATTTTTCCGGCACAAAAATCAAGTGGATTTTCGACAACGTGCCCGGAGTCAAAGCGCGGGCGGAAAAGGGCGAGCTGCTTTTCGGCACCGTGGACACTTGGCTCATCTGGAATTTGACCCGAGGCGTCGCCCACGTTACAGACTATTCCAACGCCTCCCGCACTATGCTTTTCGATATCGACGCCCTCAAATGGGACGACACCCTTTTGAAGCGGCTTGGAATTCCGCCCTGCATTTTGCCCGAAGCCGTCCCCTCCTCCATGGAATACGGAAAAATCGGCAGTGGCATCAAGGGTCTTGAAAAGCTGGCGGGCATCCCCATCTGCGGCAGTGCAGGCGATCAGGCGGCGGCGCTTTTGGGTCAGGGCTGTATCGAAAAGGGTCAATCAAAAAACACCTACGGCACCGGCTGCTTCACCCTTATGAACGTGGGCAGTCGCCCTGTCCGCTCTGCAAACGGGCTTTTGACAAGCGTTGCTTGGTCCATTGACGGCAAAATCACCTACGCCATGGAGGGCAGTGTTTTCAACGCCGGCTCCGCCATCAAATGGCTCCGTGACGAACTGCAAATCATCTCCACCGCCCACGAATGCGATGAGCTTGCGGAGTCCATCCCCGACAACGGCGGGGTCTATGCCGTGCCCGCCTTCACAGGGCTTGGTGCCCCCTATTGGGACATGTACGCCCGGGGTGCCATCGTCGGCATCACTCGGGGCAGTACCCGCGCCCACATCGCCCGCGCCGTTTTGGAAAGCATCGCCTATCAGGTCAAGGATTTATTGGACGTGATGGAAACCGAAGCCGGCAGTGAGCTTCAAAGCCTTCGGGTGGACGGCGGCGCCAGCGTCAGCAATATTTTGCTCCAATTCCAAGCCGACATCCTCCGTCGGCGCATAGAAAGACCCAAGGTGGTTGAAACAACCGCCTTGGGTGCCGCCTTCCTCGCCGGGCTTTCCGCCGGGGTTTGGAAGGATATTTCGGAGATAAACAGCATTTGGGCAAGCGACCGAATTTTTGAACCAAAAATGGACGAAAGTCGGGCGGCAAAATATCACGCAACTTGGAAACGCGCCGTTGAGCGTGCAAGAAGCTGGGAAACGCCCGCCGAATAGCGGCTATTCGATGGCTAGCTCAATAATTTCCAAGCCCTGACGCATTGCATAGAGCAGAGTGCTCATGGTTCCGCCCGGTCGCCCGCTGTAGGCGGCGATGATGACGGAGGAATTATCCACCATGTATCTGTTCCGCCGCATTAGGCAATCCGATGAATATTGCTCCTGAACAAGGGTGTAGAAGTCGCATTCCTCCACAAGTCGGTGGTAGCGGGTTTTCAGCTCCTTTGACCAGCCCTTGGACTGCCCCTCCCAAGGAATTGCGGCTTCCAGCGTCAGCTCCTCATGCTCGGCGCGCAGTGCGATTACGGCTTCGCAAAAATACATGTCACAGCCGGTTGCCATGCCGCAAATAAAATGCCGCACGCCGGAGGCAAAAACCGCCTCAACAGCGTCTGAAATTTGCTTGCAAAGCAGGCGGCAATTGGGGTCGCTCTCATCGCTCCCCCAAGGAAGCTTTTCCATTCTGTGCCCCGTAAAGCAGCAGGTTTCGGATTTTTGTGTCATGTGAACCTCCCACGGCATTCTTCATATCATGGTTTACATTTTACTATTTTTCC
>JAVVZC010000170.1:0-3159 GCA_036650755.1 Oscillospiraceae bacterium | reverse complement strand
GGCTTTTGCCCGAAAACATGCGGGCGGCGGCGGGACGCGGCTTCATAAACGCCACCGACTGCGCCGACTATCTTGTCAAAAAAGGCTTGCCCTTCCGTGACGCCTACACAATCGTCGGAAGGCTTGTCAGCCGCTGCATTGAGCGGGGTTGCACCCTTGAGGAGCTTGACATTTCCGAATACAAAGCCCAATCTCCGGTTTTTGACAACGAGGTATTTGAAGCGATTAAGCTTGAAACCTGCGTTGCCCTTCGGAATGTTGCGGGAGGCCCCGCGCCTGAGCGGGTTTTGTCCCAAATGGCATACGTAGAGGAATTTTTGGCAAAACGGAGCTAGAAAAATACAGCAGGGCGCAGACCCCCCATGGGGCTTTGCGGAACATTGCCAAAAATAATGCGCCGCAGTTTGGGCGTCAGGGAGAGAAAGCATGAAAAAACTTGGAACACTGCTGCTATCGGCAGTTTTATTGATATCCGCATTGCCCGGAGGGGCGGCGGCTTCAAATATCGAACACAGCGAAAACGGATACATAGTCAAGCTTCGGGAGCCCACAAAATCCGGCGCCCGACTTTTGGACAAAATGGACTTGCAGGAAATTTCCGCGGATGCCGGGTTTTACAAGGCGGAAACCGCCGAGGAAATTCAAAAACTGGGCAGCATGGTGGAATATTACGAGCCGGACTGCAAGGCAAAGCTTTTTGCAGTTCCCAACGACCCCTACCTTAAACAGCAGTGGAACATTAACAGCATTGGAATTTCAAGCGCTTGGGACAAGGGCTATGAGGGCACAAACGTAAAGGTCGCCGTCATAGACAGCGGCGTCAACTCCCTCCACGAGGATTTTAGCGGCACCCACTTCGACAAGGGCAGCAACATGCTGGACGGCTCCCACGACATCAGCGACCAAACAGGGCACGGCACTCTTGTCAGCGGAATTATCGGCGCCACAAGAAACAACGCTGTTGGCATTGCGGGGCTTTGCGGCGGCATCACAATAGTTCCCATCAAATGCTTCGGGGACAGCGTGGAAACCGACGCGTCCTACATAATTTCCGGGCTTTATGAGGCTGTGGACATCTACAAATGCGATGTTGTTAACCTTAGCTTGGGCGTGCCCCACCAAATGGAAAGCATGGCGGCAGCCATCAAAAACGCGGTGGACAAGGGCGTTATAATCGTCTCGGCGGTTGGAAATGACGGAACCTCGGCAATGCAATACCCCGCCGCCTACGATAAGGTCGTGGGCGTGGGCGCTGTTGACAGCTTTGACAAGGTTGCAAGCTTTTCCCAAAAAAACAAATCGGTTTTTCTTACGGCTCCGGGAGTGAAGGTTTACGGGCCGGATCACAAAACAAAAAACAGATACAAAGAGGGGGACGGCACCTCCTATTCAGCGCCCCATGTTGCCGCCGCCGCCGCAATCCTGAAGCAATATGCACCCACGGCGAACGTAGATGACTTTATGGCACTGCTAAAGTCCTCGGCTGTGGATTTGGGCACCCCGGGCTACGACAGCTCCTATGGCTACGGCAGACTCAGCATGTCGAATTTTGTCAGTGCCATGGAGGCTTACAGCTTCAGCACAGTGGGCGATACCTTTCCCGACGTCAAGGGACACTGGGCGGAGCAATACATCGAGTATTGCGTTGCAAACAAGATTTTTTCGGGTGTGACAAAAAACAGCTTTGAGCCGGAAACAACCATGAGCCGCGCAATGTTTGTCACCGTTTTGAGCCGCCTGAGCGGCGAAGCAATTGGCGGCTTTGCCAACACCTTTTCCGATGTTCCCGATGATGCTTGGTACGCCCAGCCCTGTGCTTGGGGCGCCGCCGCGGGCATTGTTCAGGGCACGGGTGACGGAAAGTTTTCCCCGGACAAGCCCATCAGCCGTGAACAGCTTGCCGCCTATCTTTTCCGTTACGCCACGGTTTACGGCATTTCCGACGGCACAGTGAACCGAGAGGTCTGCAAGAACTTTAAGGACTATTCCAAGGCATCCTATTGGGCAAAGGACGCCCTTGCTTGGTGCGTCGAAAAGGGCTTCCTTTCAGGAAGAACCGACACCCGGCTCTGCCCCGGTGACAGCGCAAAGCGCTGTGAAGCCGCCGCCATAATGTACAGAGTTGCAAACACAGTCAAATGATGTCACTCCGCAAAAGCAATTTGCCTTTGACGGTTCAATTAAAGGGAGATAATTAAATATGCCTCAGGAAATCATGAAAAACATTTTCAGAATTCAAGTGCCGCTGCCGAAAAACCCTCTCAAAATTCTCAACAGCTACGTCATAAAAAGTGACGAGCGAAATCTCCTGATTGACACCGGATTTAGGCACCCGGACTGCGAAAAGGCACTGCTGGACGGCTTGGAGGAGCTGGATGTGCGCATGGAGGAAACGGATATTTTGCTCACCCACCTCCACTCCGACCACACAGGGCTTGCCCCCGAAATCGCCACACCGGAAACAAACATCTACATAAGCCGTGTGGAAATTCCATGGCTGTTCGGAGACAGCAGGCGGGATTTGTGGGAGCTGGACAACGAAAAAATCCGCCGCTCAGGCTTTTCGGCGGAGATAATCAGAACAGCGCTTCAAAACGCCCCAAGCCGTGACATGTCACCGGATATTGACTTTGACCGCTATCTGCCCATCGACAACGGCGACGTTTTCACCTGCGGTGATTACAGGCTGGAAGCGGTGGAAACGCCGGGACACACCCCCGCACACATGTGCTTTTGGATGGAGGATCAGAAGTCAATGTTCGTGGGCGACCATGTGCTTTTTGACATCACCCCCAACATCACACTTTGGAATTTCGTTGAGGACTCCCTTGGCGACTATTTGGACAGCCTTCGGGCAATCGACAAATACGACGTTCGCCGCGCCTTCCCGGGACACCGGGAACCCGGTGATTTTCATTCGAGAATTGCCTATCTTTTGGAGCATCACGACATGCGCCTTGCGGAATGCTACCAAGCAGTCGTGGAAAACCCGGACGCCTCCGCCTTCAAAATTGCGGGCAAGCTCACTTGGAACATCCGTTGCAGCTCTTGGGAGGAATTCCCAATCGGTCAAAAATGGTTCGCCGTGGGCGAGTGCCATTCCCATCTGCGCCACCTTGAAATGCTGGGCAAAATCACAGCGAATTACGATGAGGAAAC
>JAVVZC010000169.1:0-3251 GCA_036650755.1 Oscillospiraceae bacterium | reverse complement strand
ATGGATCCCTTCTCTTATTACATGGACTATGAATATTTGGCTCCCGGGATTATTACCGGGATTATTGGCTGGCTTGCCGGGATTTTTATTTTTGGAATGGCTGTTACGGCGCTTACTGTTGTGGCAAAATGGTTCCTTTATGAAAAGGCGGGGCGTGCCGGCTGGTCGGCTGTTATTCCTTTTTACACCGACTATATTCTCTACGAAATCACTTGGGGCGAGGGCTTTTTGTTCTTCCTCCACTTCATCCCCATCGCGGGGCTGGTGTTCGACATCCTGACCCGGGTGAAGCTTGCCGGCGCCTTTGGAAAAAGCGGCGGCTGGGCTGTGGGACTTGTTTTCCTAAACCCGATTTTCCTTTCGATTATGGCTTTTGACAAAACGGTGCTCTACAAGGGCGTGCCCGACGGTCGCGGCGGCTGGGCACCCAATGAGGCGAGCGGCGCAAATCAGAGCTACCAAAACCCCTACCAAAACGGCTATCAGCCCCCCTATGAGGGCGCAAATTCCAACGCCGAGCAGGACTGTCGGCAGGAAAGCCCCCAAAACGGAGCCTACTACTACGGGCAGCCCGCCCCCCGGGAAACCCATTGCCCCGCCTGCGGCGAGCTTTTGGAAAATAACGAAAAATTCTGCCCCAAATGCGGGCAAAAGCAATAGCAAAAAAAGAGCTTCGGGCACCATGTCCGAGGCTCTTTTTTTGTGTGGAAAAGCTGTTATTTTGCCGAAAAAAGGCAGGCAATACTGGTGGTTCATATGAACTTTCTGTGAACGCCTGTTCTAAAACTCGCCCGCATTGACATAAATACCTTAATATGGTATCTTTTGTGTAGTTTTATATTCTTGAGGAGGATTATATTATGGCAATAGCATCATTGGTCTGCGGCATTTTGGGCATTATCGGCGGATTTATCCCCGTGGTGTGCTACTTCACTCTGGTTCTGTCCATTTTGGGCATCATTTTCGGAGCAAAAGCACGCAAGGCTGCCGAAGATGGCAAGCAGGGCATCGCCCTTGCCGGTCTTATCTGCGGCATCGTCGGAACTGCCTTCAGCGCAGTTGGCGTCATCTGTGTCCTTTGCGCAGCCGGGCTTATCGGAGCTGCAGGCGTGGCGGCAGTTTAACTCTGCCAATCCGCAAAAAAAGTGCTGTGAAATTTCATGGCACTTTTTATATTTTCCCATAAAATGAGGTCAAACTATGATTGAACCATTTGAACTGTTCGGAAAAACCATCTCGCCCTACATGCTGATTTCCCTAGTCGGTATTTTTGTAGCCGGGGTTTATGCCCTTAAAATGACAAAAAGACTGGGTCGTGACGACAACGACACCCTGTTTCTCCTGCTTTTTTCCGCAATCGGCGTGGTGTTCGGCGGGCATCTGCTCTTTGGGCTGACAAACTACAAGCTCATCGGCGCCCTGTTTGCGGATTTGTCCGTCATCACAAGCTTTAAGGTTTTTGCGGACTACACCATCAGCATTTTCGGCGGCAGCGTCTTTTACGGCGGCTTGCTGGGCGGGCTTGCCGTGGGTTATTTCTACCTGAAAAAGAAAAACTACGACATCCCCTTTTTCACGGATATCGCCGCGCCCACCATTCCCCTGTTCCACATTTTCGGCAGAATTGGCTGCTTTGTGGGGGGCTGTTGCTACGGCGTTCCCTCTAGCTTGGGCTTCACCTATCACCACTCACTTGTGGAAGCCGCAAACGGCGTTTCCCGTTTTCCGGTTCAGCTTTTGGAGGCGGGCTTCAATCTTGCCCTGTTTTTAGTCCTTCACAAGCTGCTTTTCTCCAAAAAACTAAAGGGGCGGCTGCTCTATATCTATCTGCTTTCCTATTCCGCCGCTCGATTTCTCCTTGAATTTTTACGGGGCGACGCCTACAGGGGCTTTTTGCTGGGGCTGTCCACCTCCCAAATCATCAGCATCGGCGTTTTTGTCGCCACGGCAATTTTGCTCATCAAAAAAACAAAATCCCCCCACGCCGAAGCTTAATTCGGCGAAGGGGGATTGCTTTTTTCTACAGCTTTCTCCGTTTTGCGGGGGCGGCTTTTTTTTCCGGCTCCTCCGGGGGCTGCGGCTCAATGGGCGCTTCAACAGGGGGTCTTTCGCCGTAAAGACTGAAAATGCGCTTGATGTCCGCCACAAGTGTGTCCACGTTTTCGTCCTTGGTCGCCCAGCTTGTAACGAAGCGGACGGCGGTTCGCTCACCGGGGAGCTTTTTCCAAGGCGTGAAGGAATAGAGCTTTGAAAGCTCCTTTAGGGCGGCTCTGCCGATGATGGGAAATTGCTGGTTTGTGGGGGAGTCGAACAAAAATTCACAGCCCGCCTCACGGAAAGCGTCTTTGATGCGCATTGCCTGATTGACGGCACTGCGGCTGATTTCGAGGTAAAGCCCGTCACGGAAAAGTGTTTCGAATTGGATGCCCAAAAAGCGACCCTTGGCAAGCATTCCGCCGTGCTGTTTGATGCAGTAACGGAAGTCGGTTTTAAGGCTTTCGTTCACGATGCAAACAGCTTCGCCGAACATTGCGCCAACCTTTGTGCCGCCGATATAATAGACGTCGCAAAGTCGGGAGAGGTCCGCCATGTAAACGTCATTATCCTTTGCGGCGAGTGCATAGCCCAATCTTGCCCCATCAAGATACAAAATCAGGTTTTTGTCACTGCAAACACGGCGCAGCTCCGTAAGCTCACGCTTGTTGTAGATTGTTCCCGTTTCGGTGGGCTGGGAAATATAGACCATTGCGGGCTGGGGCAGATGCTCGTGGGACTCGTCGCTCCAATGCTCGTCAAGGGCGCGGCGCACCTGCTGGGCGGTGATTTTTCCGTCCTCACTGGGCAAGCCGATAACCTTGTGACCGGTGGCTTCGATTGCGCCGGTTTCGTGACCCGCGATATGCCCGGTTTCGGCGGAGAGCACCGCCTGATGGCAGCGGAGAGCGGCGGCGATAACGGTGGCGTTTGCTTGGGTTCCGCCCACGAGAAAATGCACGTCCATGTCCTCGTTTCCGCCGGCGATGCGGATAATTTTTCGCGCGGTTTCGCAGTAATCGTCCAAGCCGTAGCCCGGGGTTTGTTCCTTGTTTGTTTTGATCATCGCGTCCAAAATCCGTGGGTGGACGCCCTCGGCATAATCACATTCAAATCTAAGCATTTGTTTATCATCCCTTCGTAAAAGCGCCCACAGGCGCAGAATACATTAGATTTATTATATGTTTTTGCGGCAGGGATGTCAACGAATTGTTGAG
>JAVVZC010000168.1:0-3253 GCA_036650755.1 Oscillospiraceae bacterium | reverse complement strand
GCCCCCGCCGCTTCCAGCTCGGCGCGGTCGCCGTAACCATACAGCACGCCTATGGTGTCAAGCCCGTTTGCAAGGGCACCGATTATGTCGTGCTCCCTGTCGCCCACCATCACAACTCGGGACTTGTCGGCGATTTCGCAGCTGCTGAGGGCATAGGTGATAACATCCGCCTTGCGGACTCGGGTTTCGTCAAGGGTACTGCCGGCGATGAAGTCAAAATATCCGTCAATCCCGTAGCGGGCGAGGATTTTTTTTGCAAAGGGCTCGGGCTTGGAGGTGGCGACAACAAGGCGCTTGCCCCCCGCCTTAAGCTTTTCCAAAAGTGTGTCAATGCCGGGATACATCTCGTTTTCAATTATGCCGTGAGCCTGATAATACTCGCGAAAATGCTTGACTGCAAGCCCTGCCTCCTCCGGGGTAAGCCCGTAATATCTGGAGAAGGACTCGGAAAGAGGCGGACCCACAAACTTTTTGAGCTGTGCTCTGTCGCCTACGGGCAGGTTCATTTTTTCAAGGGCGTAGAGCACGGAGTTGATAATTCCGGGGGCGGAATTGCTGAGGGTGCCGTCTAAATCGAAGAATATATAATCATATTTTTTCATGCTTTGTTTCACTTTCCTGAGGGTAAAAAATTCGTCTTGGGACGTCCGATACAGCATAACATTTTTTGGGGGCGAAAAACAATTGTTTTTCGTTCTTTTTTATGGGCTTTTACAAATAATCACAAAAACCCCCGTGGGGGCGGGAGTTTTCTTGCACTAATTGCCGCCACTGCGCCTATCACGATTTCATCGCTTTCGCATAGTATAGGCTAAAGGAAGTGATTTGATGAAATTTGCTGTAATTGGCGGAGATATGCGGATTGTTGCCATGGCATGTCAGCTCCGAAGGGAGGGGCACGAGGTCGCCTGCTTCGCACTGGATAAGGCGGACCCGGAGGCTTTGAAATGCTGCGCGATTTCCGCGGAAAAAGCCGCGGAAAACACGGACTGCGTAATCTTCCCTCTGCCTGTTTTGAATTCTCAGGGGCTTTTGAACGCACCGCTGAGCAACTTTTCTTACAGCGTTGAGGAAATATTGCGGGCACTGCCCCAAACTGCCATTGTCTGCGCCGGAAAACTAAACGAAAAGCTGATAAAAATTGCCGAGGAGCGGGGGCTGACCTTTGTTGACTACTTTGAACGGGAGGAGCTGGTCGCCCTGAACGCCTTGGCAACCGCCGAGGGCGCGCTGTCACTTTTGCTGAGAAACTCGAAAATTACCGTTTGGGACAGTCGCGTTTTGGTAATCGGCTTCGGCCGCATCGGCAGAATGCTTGCTTCAAGACTGCGGGCTTTGGGCGCTCATGTGACGGTTTCCGCGCGAAACGCGGGGGACATGGCGTATATTCGGGCGATGGGCTGCGCCGCTTTGGACACAAGGACTCTGGGCGCGGAGCTTCGGGGCTTTGACACCATTATAAACACCGTTCCCGCCCGAGTTTTGGGAGAGCGTCAGTTGGAAAATGTGGCGGCGGAAGCGCTTTGCATAGACCTTGCCTCCCGCCCCGGCGGGATTGACATGGAGGCGGCGTCAAGGCTGAACATAAACGCCATGTGGGCATTGGGTCTGCCTGCCGAAACCGCCCCGGTAACCGCCGGAAAGATAATCAAGGAAACGGTGCAAAACATTATGCGTGAGCTTCGCCCGGACTGAAGGAAAAAAGAAAATAAGAAGGAAATGTAGCTTGGGAGGTTAAATTTGATGGAGAAAAAAAGGCTGGGGCTGGCACTTTGCGGCTCCTACTGCACCTTTGATAAGGTCATGCCGGTCGCCGCGGCATTGGCGGAGGAGTATGACGTGACGGCGATAATGTCGGAGCACGCGGCGGAAACGGACACCCGCTTCGGCTGTGCCCAAGGCTTTAAGGAGAGGCTAAAGGAAATAACGGGCAAGGATGTGATTTGCAGTATTTCCGGCGCGGAGCCGGCGGGGCCAAAGAAGCTTTTTGACGCGGTGGCGGTGGCACCCTGCACGGGAAACACACTTGCAAAGCTTGCCTGCGCCATTGCCGACAGCAGTGTTACCATGCTGTGCAAGGCACATTTGCGGAACAGCCGCCCGGTGGTTATCGCGGTTTCCACAAACGACGCCTTGGGGGCAAACGCAAAAAACATAGGCGATTTGATAAATCGGAAAAATATTTATTTCGTGCCGTTTTTCCAAGACGACCCACAGGGAAAGCCCTCCTCCATGATTGCGGACATGGGGCTTTTGCCCAAAGCGATTGAGGAAGCGCTGGAGGGCAGACAGCTTCAGCCGCTTATTTTGGCAAAGTAGCCGCCCCGCTTTTTGGAACCATTATGCGGATGGGGGAGTGGATGTTGGAGATTTCCACTTGGGAATGAGCGCCGCCGTTTTCTCCGTCTCGAGTCCATTTTACGGGGCGGGCAAAGGTGAATTTGACCTTTTTGCTGTGGAGCATGATTGCCTGATCGCCTGTGAAGTTTCGGGAGAGAACCTTGGTGACGATTTCGTTCATCTCCAACACGTTTTTGGGGTTGCGGATGAGGATTACCTCGAAAAGTCCGTCGTCAAGCTCGATTTTCGGACCTTGAAGCTTGAACATTCCCGCCACGTAATTGGTGTTGGTGACGCTGCCGAAAACCATGTCGCCGGAAATTTCGCCCCCGTCATATTCGACGGTGGTGGCGTAGCTGCTGAGCTTTGGCAGCATTGACATGCCTTGAAGCACATAGGCAAGATGCCCCAGCGCCTGCTTGTTTCCCCGGGGCGTTTCGTAGCTCGCCTCCGTGAAAGCGCCGAAGGCGGCGATGTAGGTGAAAAAGGCGTCATCACCGAAGCTGCCCACGTCCAAGGGAACGGCGGCGCCGTCAATAATGGTTTTTGCCGCGGCGACGGAGCTTTTCGGAAGCTTAAGGCTTGAAGCAACGTCGTTTGCCGTGCCTTGGGGGATGTAGCCCAAAAGGGGAGGGCGGGGGAGCTTCACAAGCCCCGCAACGGTTTCGCTGAGGGTTCCGTCGCCGCCGACACAGCAAACGCAGTCAAAGCCCGTCGCCTCCCGCAGTACCAAGTCGGTGGCGTCGCCGGCGCATTTTGTGAAATGGACACTGGGAACATAGCCGCCGTTTGCAAAAACTTGCAGCACAGAGCCCAAAGAGCTGACTCCGCCGCCCTTACCGGCGGCGGGGTTTACGATTAACAGCATTTTTTTGTTCATGGTGCCGACCTCCTCACCCGAGGTTTATTTTGC
>JAVVZC010000167.1:0-3316 GCA_036650755.1 Oscillospiraceae bacterium | reverse complement strand
GGTGAACTATATAACGCCTCGGGCGCAAAAATCTTTACCGGCACCTTCCTTAACGACAACATCGTCTACAACGAGCTTGCCGGAAAGCCAACCAAGGACCTTGCCGAAATGTACAGCGGCAAAACCTCTGTTTACAGCACGAACAACGAATACTGCGTTGCCATGGACGAAATCAACGCCCTCTACTCCGCAAAGGACGGCTCCGCCACCCTTACGGGCGAGTGGCAGGTGGACGCAATCTTCGTTTTGGACGGTCTTGCAACAATCGGAAACACAAGCTACAAATCCATCGCCGAAGTCACAAAGGTTTTGGGAAAACCCGATTATTTCGGAACAGCTTGGATAAATCTTCCCGAAGCAATCTGCATCAACAGGCTTGCGGAAAAATACCCCGAAGCGGTCAGCCCCGTCAGCATCAAAATGGGCTCCGCAATCGAGGGCGTCTACACCGTTTCCGGCTATGACAGCAACGCCACAATTTACCTCTACACCTTCATAGACGAAGGGCTGCTCTACACCTTCTATTGCAGCGGGGAAACCGATGACAGCTTCATAATGTATTCAATTAAGCCCGCGGTATAGTTTTTAAAGCCCGCCGGCAAAGTTCAAGGAGAGGGGGAGCACAAAAAATGCGAAGCAAAAACCTGTTTTCAAGGCTTGTGTCCTTTGTCTTGTGCCTTGCCATCACGGCAGCTCTCCTTCCCGCCCTTGCAAGCCCCGCCCATGCCGCCGACAAAAGTCTGCTTTTGCCCCAAGCCCAAAAAATGGCGCTGGCAAACAGCAGTGAAATCTCAAAAAAGAACAACCAAATCGTCCTTAAACAAATGAAATACACCGAAGCGGTTGCGGGCATCAAAGCAAAAATGAAAAACCTGCGCAGCTTCCGCTGGTCACCCCTCCTCAGCTTCAAGTTTCCCCAAAAGCTGAATATGTCCCAAGATTTTGAGCTTAACATCAAGCCCCTTAACCTCCAAACGGAAATCGACATTCTTCGCCACGAAAAGGACGACCTGACCTTCAAAATTTTGGCGAAGGTTGACAAGCTCTACACCGACCTTTACGTCATGCAGGAAAAAATCGCCTTCACCGGCGAAAGACTTAAGGCGGCGGAAAACGAGCTTTCCCGAAACGAAGCAAGGCTTGTCACCGGCGACGCCGTTCAAAAGGACATCGACAAAATGACAGCCACGGTGTACGCCCTCACAACAGAGCTTTCCACCGAAAAGCGAACCTTTGAAAACGACAAGCAAAAGCTGGGCGAGCTTATCAAGCTTGACATTTCCAGCGGCTACCGCTTTACAAACAGCCTGAAAACTCTTTCTCTCCCAAGAGAAAAGCTTGCTTGGCTCACCCAATACACCCTCGACCACGACCAAAACTTCTACGCCACAAAAATGGCGGAATCCACAGCGCTACTCAACCTCAACGCCTACGAATCCCTTATGCAAAACCAATACGGCTCCAAAATGTCCTACATCACAAGCTTTATCACCGCCGCCCGTCAGGGACAGGATGTGGACTACGCCGCCTTCCAAATCAAATACAGGGAAATGCTGAAGGAGCTTGACAGACCTTGGTCCTTCTCCATCAAAATTCTGTTTTTCAGATTTACCATGGAATGGTTCAAGGGAGCAATCAGCGGCACCCGCTACATTGAGGACGAATTGTACGCCGTTTACACCGCCTGCATGGAATATGCGGGAGCAAAAAGAGACAAGGAATCCGCCGAAAAGGAGCTGCGCGCCTCGGTTGCGGACGGCTACGAATCCTTGGTAACAGGCTACAACGGCTATTTGGCTCTCAAAAAAACCATGGAAACCTCAAAAGCAAACTACGAAAAGGTTTCCGCCCTCAACAAGCTGGGCAAGGCGGACTTCAGCGAGTTGAAGGACGCCCGGGACAGCTACGAGGAAATGCAACTGGAAATGGTGGACTCTCTTGCCGCCTACACCGTCATGCTCTACGACTTTGACCGCCTGACCTGCGGCGCTGTTACAGCCTTTATGAAGGGCGCGGGCGACGACCTTAAAACCGGCAAGGGCGGGGACAGCTTCAAAATCCTTGACCCCATCACCGACCCCTACTACTACATATACAACAGCGTGGAGGACATCACCTTCCACATCGGCATCAGCATCCCCAATGGCTTTGAGCCCTCCATAACAGCCTTTGAGGTTTGGATTGACGGCAAGCAAATCGGCGCCCGCACTCAAGCGCGGGAGGAGCTTACCCACCTGGCTCTCGACTATGCAGACGGCGCAATGATGACAATTCGCCTCTATGACAGCGACAAATTCGTTGCGGAATGCGAAATCGACCCCTCGGTGCCAAGAGACATTTTGCCCCTCGAACCGGCAGAAGAACCCACAATCCCCAAGGAAACAAAAATCGGCAGCTATGAAGCCACAACAACGCCGGTGGGTGAGCTTTCCACCACCACAATCACCCTTAAGCTTGACCCGGGCAATGTGGCAACCAGCTACTTCATCACCTTTAGCGACAAGGGCAATGTGCTTGACGACAAGCTTATCCCCGTTGACGAAAGCTTCACCTACCTCAGCCTTTTGGGGCAAAGCTTGGACGAGGTTCAACTGATGCTCTACGACAAGCAGGGCGCACTGAGCGCAAAGGCACGCTTCAACACCGAAACTCTGGAAATTTTCGCGGAAACCGCAAAGCCTTAAAGGAGGAAAAAGCATGAAAAACAAAAAGCGCAGCCGTTTAACGCTTATCGTCATTGCCGCTGTCCTCGTTGTGGCTATCGGCTCCGCCTCGATTTTCGCAGGGGCTCTTTGGAAAGAGGAGGAAGCGGTTCACATCAACCCGGACGAAATCGAAAACTCCACCCTGGTTATCGGCGCCCACCTAATCCATCTTTCCGCCCTTTCCGACCCGATTTACAAAATCGCCTCCGACTCGGCGGGAGAATCGGGACAGGATCAAATGTTCTACAAGTCCGAGCTGGCAGACGGAACTTGGTTCAATATCGACTCCGCCGCCTCCCTTAGGGATATCACAACAGAGGGCACACCGGTGGAAAACTCCGTTATTGCCGCGCTTTTCTTCACCCACCACACAAAGTCCGACGGCATCACCTACGACCTTCGCACAAACGCCGCGGTAAGTGTTGTGAACATCAAAAACGTCTACGAAATCACCGCAATGGATGAGCTGCTCCCCCTCAAAATGCAATATGACCTCATCACCGACAGCGTGGGCGAAAACGACGTGGCGTGGCGCATCAAAAAGCTCCTAACCGCAAACCTTGTGGACGACACCACGAAAAACTACGACAAGGACATTGCCGCGCTCCAAG
>JAVVZC010000166.1:0-3383 GCA_036650755.1 Oscillospiraceae bacterium | reverse complement strand
AAAATCAGCTCAATGCGTTTTAGGCGGGGGTCGTTTTGGCTTTTTAGCTTAAGCCAAAGGGTTTGCTCTTTTTTTGGAGGCTCGGAGGCGTCAAGGGGGTCGGAGTCCGTCATGGGGCGCAGGGTTTCAACCATGAGCTGAGGCTCCTTTTCGTCCCGAATTGAGATGCGACCCTTTACCACAACGGGCACATTTTCCTTCACATAGCCGCCGGAAACGTCCAGCACTCGGGCAAAGGCGATAAGCTCCATTGAACCCGTGGCGTCCTCCAAGCGGATGTATGCCATCAGGCTGTTGTTGCGGGTGGTTTGGGTTTTTACGTGCTCAATAACACCGGCAAGGGTGATAAATTGCCCGTCCGAAAAGGTTTTCGCTCCGCCCTCGGCGGCAAAATCCAGCAGAACGGCACCGATGGAAACCGCGCCCGCCTGCCTTGCCGCAACTCGATATTCGTCCATTGGGTGACCGGAGAGGTAAAGCCCGGTGGTTTCCTTTTCCATGGTCATCAGCTCCCGACGGGAAAATTCCGGTATGTCGGGGAGCTCCGTTTCGGAAAAGCCACGGGCGCCCTCGTCGTTGCCGCCCAGAGAGAAAAAGTCAAGCTGACCCTCGATATTTTTTCGGGCGTTGCTGTTCACGCCGTCGATAACCTTGTCAATAACACGCAAAAGCTGGCTCCGCTTGTTGCCCATGCTGTCAAAGGCACCACTGCGGATAAGGCTTTCAACGGCACGGCGGTTAAGCTCGTGTCCTTGAAGTCGGGCGCAAAAATCGTCGAAGGATTTGAAGTCGCCGTCTTGCTCCCTTGCTTCCACAAGTGCGTTTATGAAGCCGCGACCGATGTTTTTGATTGCCACCAAGCCAAAGCGGATATCCTTGCCGCTAACGGTGAAATCCGCCTCGGATTTGTTCACGTCGGGAACCAAAAGCGCGATGCCGTTTTCCCGACATTCGCCGATGTATTCCGCAACCTTGACGCTGTTGTCCAAAACGGAGGTGAGCAGCGCCGCCATGTATTCGCAGGGGTAGTGGCACTTCATGTAGGCTGTGCGGTAGGAGATGATGGCGTAGGAAACGGCGTGGGCTTTGTTGAAGGCGTAGTTTGCAAAGTCCAAAATCTCGTCGTAGATGCTGCCCGCAATTTCGGCGGAAATGCCGTTATTCACAGCGCCAGCAATGTTTCGGGAGGGGTCGCCGTTTATGAAAAACTCCCGCTCCTTGAGAATTTCCGCTTCCTTTTTTTTGGACATGGCACGGCGAATCATGTCCGCCTGTCCAAGTGAAAAGCCGGCAAGGCGGCGGAAAATTTCGATAACCTGCTCCTGATAAACGATACAGCCGTAGGTCACGTCCAAAATATCCCGCAGAGCTTCGTGCTTGTAGCGGATTTTTGCGGGGTTGTTTTTGCATTCGATAAAGCGGGGGATGCTGTCCATGGGTCCGGGTCGGTAAAGGGCGATAACGGCGGTGATGTCCTCGATTGAGCGGGGCTTAAGCCCGGTGCAAACCCCGGTAATGCCCGAGCTTTCAAGCTGAAACACACCGGATGTGCGCCCGGCGGTCAGCATGTCAAAAACCTCCGGGTCGTCGTCTCTCACGGTTTCAAGGTCAAAATTCGGCTCCGCTTTTCGCACCAAGCGCTCCGCCCTGTCCAAAACAGTAAGGTTGCGCAGCCCCAAAAAGTCCATTTTGAGAAGCCCCAGCTCCTCAAGGGTGGTCATGGGAAATTGGCAGACCACGGACTCGTCATTTTTTGCAAGGGGAACATATTCGTAGACCGGCTTGCCGGAAATCACAACGCCGGCGGCGTGGGTGGAGGCGTGGCGGGGCATGCCCTCCAGCGCACGGGCGGTGTCCACAAGCTCATGAATGCGGGGGTCGCCCTCGTACATTTCCTTAAGGGGGCGGGAGAGCTTCAGCGCTTCGGAAAGGGTGATGCCAAGCGCCATGGGCACCTGCTTTGCAACGGCGTCGCACTCGGCGTAGCTCACGTTCAAGGCACGACCCACGTCACGGATTGCGGCGCGCGCCGCCATGGTGCCGAAGGTGACGATTTGGGCAACGTGGTCGGAGCCGTATTTTCGGTTAACGTAGTCGATGACCTCGCCCCGACGCTCCACGCAAAAATCAATGTCGATATCGGGCATGGAAATGCGCTCCGGGTTGAGAAAGCGTTCGAAAAACAGGCTGTATTTGATGGGGTCCACGTCCGTAATGTTGAGGCAATAGGAAACAATACTGCCGGCGGCACTGCCTCTGCCGGGACCCACGGGGATGCCCTGACCCTTGGCATAGGCGATAAAATCGGAGACAATGAGGAAATAATCGGTGAAGCCCATGCTGCTAATCATGTTCAGCTCATAGGCAAGCTGCTCCCGAAGCTTTTGGGTTTCCTCGGCGTCCCGATTGCCGTAGCGCTGGGCAAAGCCTTGGTCGCAAAGCTTTTGGAGGTAGGACAAGCCGTCGGTTTCGCCATCGGGCAGGGGAAAGCTGGGCAGGTGATAGTGACCGAATTCGAAGTCGAAGTTGCAGAGGGCGGCGATTTTTTCCGTGTTGTCGGCGGCGGCAGCCGTTTCCGGGTATTCGGGGAGCAGCGCCCGCATTTCCTCCTCGGTTTTGAGGTAAAATTCCTGACCCTGAAACTTCATGCGGTCGGGGTCGTCAACGGTTTTGCCCATTTGGATGCACATCAAAACGTCCTGATTTCGGGAGTCCTCTTTTTTGAGGTAGTGGGCGTCGTTTGTCAGCGCAAGAGGGATGCCGGTTTCACGGTGAAGCCGAACAAGCCCCGCGGCGGCTGTGCGCTCCTCGGCAATGCCGTGGGACTGGATTTCAAGGTAGAAGCTGTCCTCACCGAAAAGCTCCGCCAGCTCCAAGGCACGATTTTTCGCGGCGGTGTAGTCGCCGTTAATGATTTTTTGTGGGATTTCGCCGGCGAGACAGCCGGAAAGGCAGATAAGCCCCTCGGAATGCTCATGCAAAAGCTCCCAGTCAATTCGGGGCTTGACGTAAAAGCCCTCGGTGAAGGCGGAGCTGACAAGGAAGCAAAGGTTGTGGTAGCCGATTTCGTTTTTGCAGAGCAAAATAAGGTGGGAGTAGCCGCTGTCGGAGCCGTATTCCCGACCCGTGCGCGACTTTGGCGCCACATAGACCTCACAGCCGATAATGGGCTTTATCCCCGCTTTTTTCGCCGCCTTGTAGAAGGCAACAGCGCCGTACATAACACCGTGGTCGGTGATTGCAAGAGCCGTTTGCCCAAGGCTTTTGGCGTATTCGGACATAGCCTCGATGCGGCAGGCACCATCAAGGAGGCTGAATTCACTATGCACGTGAAGGTGGGTGAAAGGCATTGCGGAGCACCTCGAATTCCTTGTTTTGTTGGG
>JAVVZC010000165.1:0-3392 GCA_036650755.1 Oscillospiraceae bacterium | reverse complement strand
TCAATATGAACAAAATTTTGAATTTCGGTTCCATAAATATTGATAAGGTCTATTCCGTGCCACATTTTGTCCGACCCGGGGAAACACTTTCCGCCACCGCTGTAAAAGCCTTTCCCGGCGGCAAGGGCTTAAACCAATCGGTTGCCCTAAAGCTTGCCGGCGGCAAGGTTTACCACGCGGGAAAAATCGGACCCGACGGGGCTTGGCTCGCGGAGCTTCTTTTCAAGCAGGGTGTGGACACCTCCTTTATCGACCGCAGCGGCGAAGCCACGGGAACGGCGGTTATTCAGGTGGATAAGTCGGGGCAAAACTGCATTTTGCTCTACGGCGGCGCAAACTACGAAATTACGGATGAGTGGATTGACAAAACTCTTGAAAACTTCGGCACGGGCGATTTGCTGGTGCTGCAAAACGAAATTTGCGGACTGCCCCACATTATTTCAAGAGCGGCGGAGCGGGGAATTACCATCGCGCTCAACCCCTCGCCCATAGACGACAAGCTAATTCACGCGGGGCTTGATAAGATTACATACTTTTTATTAAATGAAATCGAAGGCGAGGCGCTTTCGGGCAAAACCGACCCTGTTGAAATTTGCGACGTTTTGCTTTCACGCTATCCAAAGGCGAAAATTGTTCTCACACTGGGCAGGCGGGGCGTTTATTATCGTGACGCGCAAACCGCCGCGTCCCACGGGATTTACAGCGTTCCCGTTGTGGACACCACCGCCGCGGGCGACACCTTTACAGGCTTTTTCCTCAGCAGCGTTTCAAACGGCTGTGAAATAAACGAGGCCTTAAGGCTTGCCTCCGTTGCCTCATCGCTTGCTGTTTCAAGAAATGGCGCCGCAAGCTCCGTTCCTACTCTTGAGGAGGTTCGCGGCGCAAGGCTCGGCTATATTTCCGAGGGGGTGGTTCCATGCAAATAGAAATGCGGGGCATTACAAAAAGCTTCGGCGGCAACAAGGTTTTGGACGACGCCCAATTTTCACTTGCCGACAGCGAAATTCACGCGCTGGTGGGCGAAAACGGCGCGGGCAAATCCACGCTTATGAAAATCCTTACCGGGGTTTATTCCCGTGACAGCGGCGAGGTTTTGGTGGACGGCAAGCCTGTTCACTACACCCATCCAAACCAAGCGGCGGCGGAGGGAATTGTTTTCATCTACCAAGAGCTGAACGTGATGTTCGACCTCACCGTTGAGGAAAATATGTTCATGGGTCGGGAAATCACCAAAAAAGCGGGCATTTTGGACAAGAAAAAAATGCAAAGGCTTTGCGCTGAGGCCTTGGAGCGGCTGGGGGTTTCAATCCCCGTTAACGCCACCATGAAAGACCTTTCCGTTGGTCAGCAGCAGATGATTGAAATTGCCAAGGCGCTGATGTGGGACGTGAAGGTTATCATCATGGATGAGCCCACGGCGGCGCTGACGCCCAAGGAAACCGAGGTGCTCTTTAAGGTTGCAAACAAGCTTCGCGGCGAGGGCGTTTCCATTATCTACATTTCCCACCGACTTGAAGAAATTTTTGAGCTTTGCGACAGGGTTACGGTTTTGCGGGACGGAAAATTCATCGAAACCAAGAACATTTCCGACACCGACATGAACGACATGGTCAAAATGATGATTGGTCGCGACATTGGCGACAGATACCCAAAGCGCAGCTGCAAAATCGGTGAGGACGTTATGGAGGTTCGGGGGCTTTGCAAAAAGGGTGCCTTTAAGGACATCTCCTTTTCTGTTCGGGCGGGCGAGGTTTTGGGCGTTTCCGGCTTGATGGGCGCGGGGCGCACGGAGATTATGCAAAGCATTTTCGGAAACCTTCGCAGTGACTCCGGCGACATCATCATGTGCGGAAAGGCTGTTCGCATCACTTCGCCGGAAAAGGCGAAGGCGCTGGGACTGGGCTACATAACCGAGGACAGAAAATCCGAGGGACTGATGCTTGAGGACAGCATTAAAAAGAACATCACCCTTACAAATTTCGACGCTGTTTCAAGCGGCGGGGTACTAAACTTTAAGCGCGAAGAAAGCCTTGCACAGCGGGCGATACAGGAGCTTCTTATCCGTTGCTTCGGTAGCTGTCAGGAATGCTCAAAGCTTTCCGGCGGCAACCAGCAAAAGGTGGTTTTCGCAAAATGGAGCCTTTTGAACCCAAAGCTGCTTATTTTGGATGAGCCTACCCGAGGCGTTGATGTGGGCGCGAAAAAAGAGATTTACAGCATTATAAATCAGCTTGCGGAAACAGGGGTCGCCATCATTATGGTTTCCTCCGAGCTACCGGAAATTCTCGGCATGAGCGATAGAGTTATGGTGGTTCACGAGGGTGAAATTGGCGGATTTTTGGACAATCACGATGACAGCTTGCCGGCTTGGCAGAGGGCAAGCGAAGAAAACGTTATGATTTTAGCAACGGGAGGGTCTCTCCATGAATGAAATTAAACAAAAAACAAGCGCAGGTGACATTATCCAAAAATTCGGCGCTCTCATCACCCTTGTTTTACTGGTGATTGTGCTCAGTATCATCGACAAGGATTTTCGAAGCGTCAGCAACCTTATGTCCCTGCTCCGTCAGGCATCGGTCAATGGGCTTATCGCCTTCGGCATGACCTGCGTTATCCTCACCGGCGGCATTGACCTTTCCGTTGGCTCAACCGTGGCGCTTTCCTCCTTGGTTTGCGCGCTGATGGTCAAGGCGGGGGTTTCGCCCATTCTTGCAATTCTTGCGGCGCTGGCACTGGGCACCCTGCTTGGCGCAACCAGCGGACTTTTGGTCACAAAGGGCAGACTTCAGCCCTTTATCGCAACCCTTATCACCATGACGGTTTACCGTGGGCTGACACTTATTTTCAGCGGCGGACGTCCTGTTTCGGGACTTTTTGCCGCCGGGGATACCTCTGTCGGCAGCGCAATCCTCAACGGTATCGGAAGGGGAGAGCCACTTGGAATTCCAATTCCCGCAATTATTTTCTTTGTGGTTTTCGGCATTTTCCTCTTTATTCTCAACAAAACCGTTACGGGTCGTCGGATTTATGCCGTTGGCAGTAACGAGCAGGCGGCAAGGCTTGCGGGCGTGAACAACAACCGCACAAAGCTGCTTGTCTATTCCATTTCGGGATTTTTGGCGGCGTTTGCGGGGCTTATCATCCTCTCCCGCTTAGGCTCCGCCCAACCCACCGCCGGCGCGGGCTATGAACTGGATGCCATCGCGGCTGTTGCCTTAGGTGGCACCAGCATGAGCGGCGGTCGGGGCAAGCTTTACGGCACACTAATCGGCGTGCTTATCATCGCGGTTCTGAGCAACGGACTAAACATCCTCAACGTCTCCTCCTACTATCAGGACGTTGTCAAGGGCGTTGTAATCCTGCTTGCGGTGCTTTCCGACCGTAAGCGCTAA
>JAVVZC010000164.1:0-3401 GCA_036650755.1 Oscillospiraceae bacterium | reverse complement strand
TTGCGCACCCTGCCACTTCGGGCTTGAAGGGCTTGTGGCGGAGGAAATGCGCCGTCTGGGTCTTAAAAACGTGCGCGCCGAAAACGGACGTGTTCGCTTTGACGGCAACGACGGCGACTTGGCAAGGGCGAGCATCTGGCTGCGCTGTGCCGAGCGACTTTTGGTGGAGGTGGGAAGCTTTCCCGCCGCCACCTTCGACCAGCTTTTTGAGGGCGTCAAGGCGTTGCCTCTTGAAGATTTTATCCCGAAAAACGCCGCCTTCCCGGTCAAGGGCTACAGCTTGGACTCAAAGCTTTTTTCAATCTCCGACTGTCAGGCAATCATCAAAAAAGCGGCGGCGACACGGCTCTCCTCAAAATACGGCATTGACTGGCTGCCCGAGGACGGGGAAACCCTCCAAATCCGTTTCGCAATCATGAACGACATCGCCACAATCTACCTTGACGCCAGCGGCGACGGGCTTCACAAGCGGGGCTATCGCCCTGCCCACGTTGCGGCACCACTTAGCGAAACCTTGGCGGCGGCAATGGTCATCCTCTCCAAATATCGGGGCAAGGAGGATTTTTGCGACCCCTTCTGCGGCAGCGGAACCCTGCCCATCGAAGCCGCCCTCATCGCCAAAAATCGCGCGCCGGGTTTAAAGCGCAGCTTTGCCGCCGAAAACTGGTCCTGCCTTGACAAGCGGGCGTGGTCGGACGCAAGACAGGAAGCACCCAGCCGTGAATACAGCGGCAACTACCGCATTTTCGGCGCCGATATGGACCCAACGGCAATCGAAATGTCAAAAAGCAACGCCGCTTTGGCGGGAGTTGGGGACATGATTTCCTTTGAAGTCGCCGACGCCACAAAGTTTGACCGCAAAACCGACAGGGGCATCCTTGTCACCAACCCCCCCTATGGCGAGCGCCTTATGGAAAAGCGGGAGGCGGAGGGGCTTTACAGCGGCTTTGGAAAGGCGCTTTTTGCCACAAACAACTGGAAGCTTTACCTGCTTTCCTCCCACACGGAGTTTGAACGCACCTTTGGCAGACAGGCGGACAAGAAGCGGAAGCTCTACAACGGCATGATAAAATGCGAGCTGTTTATGTACACTAATCCCACCCAAGGCGGCATATAAAGCAATTTAATCAAGATTTCCGCGCTTTATTTGCGATAATCGAAGAAAAAACGAGGAAAATCGAGCACGAAGTCATAATCGGTATGTAGATAACAGCCCATGCGGTTTATAAGCGAAAATAGCCATAATATCACCAAAATACAGCTTGCACAAAATACCCGCATGGACTATTATAATACTCGTTAGCACTCATAGCACGAGAGTGCTAACACTCATTCATTTTTGTACACAATTTTAGGAGGTATATACAATGAACATCAAGCCCTTAGCAGACAGAGTTGTCATAAAGCAAATCGCCGCAGAGGAAAAAACCAAAAGCGGTATTATCCTCACTTCCGCAGCGAAGGAAAAGCCCTCAATCTTTGAAGTTCTCGTTGTTGGCCCCGGCGGCGACGTTGACGGCAAGGAAATCAAAATGGTTGTCAAGGTTGGCGATAAGGTTATCACAAACCAATATGTCGGAACCACAGTTAAGCTGGAAGGCGAGGACATCACCATCGTCCGTCAGTCCGACATTGTTGCTATCGTAGATTAGTCCAAAAGCACCACCATTACCGAAAGTATTTTTTATTTTTTTGGAGGTCAAACACATTATGGCAAGACAGATCATTTACGGCGAGGAAGCTCGTCGTGCTCTCCAGCGCGGCGTTGACCAGCTGGCAGATACCGTTAAAATAACCCTAGGCCCCAAGGGACGCAACGTTGTCCTTGAAAGAAAGTTCGGCATCCCCGTAATCACCAACGACGGTGTTACAATCGCAAAGGAAATCGACCTTGAGGACCCGTATGAGGACATGGGCGCACAGCTCATCAAGGAAGTCTCCACAAAAACCAACGAAATCGCCGGCGACGGCACCACCTCCGCCACAATCCTTGCTCAGGCAATGATTAACGAGGGTCTTAAAAACGTTGCGGCAGGCGCAAACCCCATGATCATGCGCCGCGGCATCAAAAAAGCCACAGACGCCGCTGTCGAAGCCTTCCGCCAGAACAGCAAGCCCGTTTCCGGCACCCGTGACATCGCAAGAGTCGGTACCGTTTCCTCCGACGATCCCTACATCGGCGGTCTTATCGCCGAAGCCATGGAAAAGGTTTCCCAGAATGGCGTTATCACCATCGAGGAAAGCAAAACAGCCGACACCTATTCCGAGGTCGTTGAGGGCATGCAGTTCGATCGCGGCTACCTGACCCCCTATATGGTCACCAACACCGAGAAGATGGAAGCGGTTCTTGACAACCCCTACATCCTCATCACCGACAAGAAAATCTCCGGACTTCAGGAAATCCTCCCCGCACTTGAGGAAACCATGAAAGCCGGCAAGAAGCTCCTCATCATTGCCGAGGACATCGAAGGCGAAGCCCTCACAGGCATCATCGTCAATAAGCTTCGCGGCACCTTCACCTGCGTTTGCGTCAAGGCTCCCGGCTTCGGCGACAGACGTAAGGAAATGCTTGAGGACATCGCGGTTCTCACAGGCGGCGTTGTAATAAGCTCCGAGCTTGGCATGAATTTGGACGAGTTTGACCCCGCCCACTTCGGCACAGCCCGTCAGGTTAAGGTCACCAAGGACAACACCCTCATCGTTGACGGTGCAGGCGACCCCAAGGCAATCAAGGAGAGAACCGACCTTATCCACGCACAAATCGACGCAACTCCCTCCGATTACGACAAGGAAAAACTGACCGAGCGTCTTGCAAAGCTTGCAGGCGGCGTTGCAGTTATCAAGGTCGGCGCAGAAACCGAAACCGAGCTTAAGGAAAAGAAAATGCGCATCGAGGATGCTCTCAACGCAACCCGTGCAGCAGTTGAAGAAGGCATCGTCGCCGGCGGCGGCACAGCCTATGTTAAGGCAGGCGTTGCAGCCGAATCCATGCGCGACACCCTTGAGGGCGACGAAAAGACCGGCGCAGCTCTTGTTGCAAAGGCACTTATGGCTCCCATCCGTCAAATCGCCTCCAACGCAGGGCTTGAGGGCGCAGTCATCCTTGACAAGGTTCGCAACAACAGCAGCGTCAACTATGGCTTTAACGCAGCAACCGAGGAATATGGCGATATGATCGAGTCCGGCATTGTTGACCCCACAAAGGTCTGCCGCTCCGCTCTCCAAAACGCAGCCTCCGTTGCCGCAATGGTTCTCACCACCGAGAGCCTTATCACCGATATTCCCCTTCCCGTAATCTCCTCCTCCGGCGTCCCCGACATGAGCGGCGGCGGCATGGGTGGCGGTATGGGCGGCGGAATGTTCTAAACCCAGACCTCACACAATATATAATAGCAAGCCCC
>JAVVZC010000163.1:0-3417 GCA_036650755.1 Oscillospiraceae bacterium | reverse complement strand
TTGCTTAGGCTTCGGGTGGGGGCTTAATAGTTTTCACGTCTCAGTTCAAAGTAGCTTTGGCTGAATTTGCAGACCGGGCAGACCTGAGGTGCTTTTTTGCCCATTACAAGGTGCCCGCAAATGCGGCATTCCCACATGGTTTCCTCGCCTTTTTCAAAGACTTTTTGCATTTCCACGTTGTTCAGCAGTGCGCGGTAACGCTCCTCGTGGGATTTTTCGATGGCGGCAACCCGACGGAAGCGGGCGGCAAGCTGGGGGAAGCCCTCGGCGTCGGCGTCCTTGGCAAAGCGGTCATACATATCCGTCCACTCATAGTTTTCGCCCTCGGCGGCGGCAAGCAGATTTTCGGCGGTGTTGCCGATATGTCCCAGCTCCTCAAACCAAATGCGGGCATGCTCCTGCTCGTTACGCGCGGTTTTTAGGAAAATTTCGGAAAGCTGGTCATAGCCCTCCTGCTGAGCCACATTTGCAAAATAGGTGTATTTGTTGCGTGCCTGACTCTCGCCCGCAAAGGCGTCGGCAAGGTTCTTTTCGGTTTGGGTGCCCGCATAGGGATTGACGGCGGGAGCGGCGGTTTCCTCAATTTTTTTAAAGGCTTCGGCTGGTTGATGGCAGCGGGGGCAGATGAAATCTGCGGGCAGGGCGCCTTCGTGAATATAACCGCAGACGCTGCATTTCCATTTTTCCATTTTTGTATCCTCCGTTTTTTCGTTTATTGTAAGCTTGCTCAAAAGTTTTTCAACAGTCTCCCTTGGGAAGTCCTCGCCCTTTTGGCTCTTTAAAAGTCCCTCAAGGAAGTCGTGGGAATTGCGGCTTTGGGGAAGCATGAAGCCCGCTTCACGGTTGATGTCCTCCGCCATAATGCGGTTGGATTTTTCGGCGGCAAGGGCAAGCCTTCCGTCCAAGCCGGCGGCAAGGCTTTCCTGACTTACCTTACTGCGCATAAGTGAGCTTAAAGCGTTTTCAACCGCTGTCTCGTGCTTGCGCTGTGGGGGAAGCTCAACCGGCATCATGGAAATTGCGCCTGAGGGGCAGGAGCCGGCACACACGCCGCAGCCGATGCACTTAGTCACGTCGATAATGCTGTTTTCGGTGTCGGTGGCTCCGGTGGGGCAAACGTAAAGGCAGAGACAATCCTTTGTGCAAAGGCGAATATTTCTGACAGCATAGGTTTTAGGCATTAGTTTACCCTCCCTTCAATTTTTTCGAACTTCCAGCTTGGAACCTTGCAAACGGGGCAAATTGCAGGTGGGGTGTCGCCCACGAAAACAAAGCCGCAGATGGTGCAAACATAGACGCCCGTGTTTTCAAGCATGGCGTCGCCCTCTTTTTCGTAGCGGCTTAAAAGTGAACGCAAAATGCGGGTGACTTTCTCGCTCCATACCAAGGCACGGAGAGCGCCACGGTCATGGGCTTCAGTGGAAACACCGTTGGCGGCGGGAAAGCCCTCATCTAAATCCTTTTCGATAAGGGAAAGCAGCTCCGCTGTTTGGGGATTTTTTGCCGTCGGTGCAGCCGATTTGAAATATTCGGAAAGCTCCGTGAAAAGAGCCGCCTCCTCGGGCTTGTATTGCTTTTCACAGCCTCGGGCAAGATTTGAGCAAACAACGCTCATCTCCAGAGGAGAAAGCTCCTTCATATCGCTGTTGGTTTCAATAGGCGTCACGGGCTTTTTGGCGGGCTCCGCTCCACCCTGCTCCTTGAACTCGGATTTGGCGGCGCCGCACAGGGGGCAAATCCAGTTTTCCGGCAGCTCCTCCCATTTTGTGCCGGCGGGAATTCCCGCCTCGGGGATGCCCTGAGCTTCATCGTAAATGTAGCCGCAGACAGAGCACACATATTTTTTCATTGCATCGTCCTCCTTTGTTTTGATTTGTTTTGACGGGCATATTCTACTGCTTTGCTTTGTTGTTTACCGTAACATTGTCACGAAGCTGATTTCTCTTTTTCGGGAAAAAACTATTTTGCCAAAGCGCTTACAAAGCGCTAAGGTTTGTGACATATGTCAGCAATACTATTTTACATTATTTTCGACATATGTCAATATAAATTAGGGGGAATTATAATTTTATCCAACACAGGAAAATCTTGCATTTTCGCTGATATTTGATATAATGTCACCCATACGATATAAAAAAACAGCAAAATAATTACAATGCTTCCCACATTTTCAAGATAGGAGGAGCAACAAATAAAAAACTTAAACGAACAAGAGGTCATAAAGCGTTATAATGCCATCCCCGAAAATCAGCGCAGGGGCTACGCTTTGGCAACACTCAAAATCAAGCGTTTCCGCACAGTCAATCGGCTTTACGGCAGAGCGGCGGGTGATGAGCTTCTGGAAATGGCATTTAACTGCATCAACCACTCTCTTAATGAGGGCGAATTTATCTCTCAGGTCAACGTCAACTATTTCAATATTCTGCTGCGCTTCAACTCCGACGATGAGCTTGTTGAGCGCCTTATTTCAATTGTTCGTCTGGTGCGGGACATGCCTGACAGCCGTTTTGGCGGCCGCATTTTTCCGGGCTTGGGCGCATACAGGCTGACCGAGGAAAAGCTCCCCTTCGAAATTGCCCAATACAACGCCGACCTTTGCCGCGCGGGGAGCGAGCATAACGCCTACCGAAACGGTCACGTTGAAGTATATGGCCTCACCTTTCAGGACCCGGACGAGCTTTTTCTTGACCCCCAAAGCAAAATTCAGCCCGCAATCGAAAGCGGCCACATCAAGCTTTTTCTTCAACCCAAGGTAAACCTTAAAACCGGCGAGATAAACGGTGCGGAGGCGCTTGTCCGTTGGATTGACCCCGTCAAGGGCATGATTCCCGTCAAGGATTTTCTCCCCGCCCTTAACGCAAACGGACTTATCCGCAATGTTGACCTCTACCTCTTTGAGCAGGTTTGCTCAAGCATTGACCGCTGGTACCGCCAATATGGCAAAAAAATCAACATCAGCGTCAACCTTGCGGGCTGTTCCTTCAATTATGCCGAGTTTTTTGAGGACTACCGTGAAATATTTGAGCGCTTCAACGCGCCCAAGGACTGCATTCAGTTTGAGCTTCTCGAAAGCATTGTCCTAAACCACGTCGAAAGAGTTCGGCAGGTTGTGGATGAGCTTTGCGCCTATGGCTTTTCCTGTGCGCTGGATGATTTTGGCAGTGGCTTTTCCTCCTACAGCATCCTCACAACCACAAATCTTTCAACACTAAAAATCGACCGCTCACTTTTCAATGACGCCAACAACCCAAAGGAAAAAACAGTTATCAAGCACATCATCCAAACCGCAAGAGAGCTGAATATGCTCACCGTTGCGGAGGGCGTTGAGTCCCAAGACTATGTGCGCTACCTTCGGGAACAGGGCTGTGACTTTGTTCAGGGCTTTGTATTTTATAAGCCCATGCCCATCGGGGAATT
>JAVVZC010000162.1:0-3417 GCA_036650755.1 Oscillospiraceae bacterium | reverse complement strand
ATGGTTTTGATGCCAAAGCGCTCACGGACAAGCTTTTCAACGTATTTCGCGTCGTCAAGAGCGTCGCCGTGGCTGATGAAGATAACTTGGTTTTCCGGGTCGATGGCTGTTTTTTCCATGTGGGTAACAAGCGCTTCAAGACTGCGGCGGCGGCCACGGACTTTTTCGATGGGGATAAGGTGACCCTCGTCGTCCACGTGGAGAACGGGCTTGATGTTGAGCATTGTGCCAACCAAGGCGGCGGCGCCGGAGACGCGCCCGCCACGTTTAAGGTGGTTCAGGTCGTCCACGGTGAACCAGTGGGCAAGATGCAGCTTGTTTTCCTCAAGCCAAGCGGCAAGCTCATCGATGCCCATACCGCTTTTTTGACGCGCCACGGCGTGGTAGGCAAGAAGCCCCTCGCCCATGGAAGCGGAAACCGAGTCCACAATGAGGATTTTGCGGTCGGGATAATCCTCACGCAGGTCGGAGATTGCGATGCAGATTGAGCTATAGGTGCTGGAAAGCCCGGAGGAGAAGCAAAGATAAAGGATATCCATGCCGGCGTCAAGATAGGAACGAACTTCGTCCTTAAAGGTTTCGCCGTTGATTTGAGTGGTGGTGGAGGTTTTTCCGCCACGAAGCATTTCGTAAAAATCGTGGGAGGAAAGCTCACGCTCGTCGGGGGTGTTGAGGTAATCCTTACCATCCACGGTGTATAGCATTGGGATAATATGAAGGTTAAGTTCTTCAACAAGCACGGGCGGTAAATCGGTGGTTGAGTCGGTTATAATTTTGTATTCCGGCATCATTATCACTCCTGTTCGTTTGTTTGTATTTGTTTGACTGTTGTTTATGCCTTGCCGCCAAGCTTAAAAACGTCGGACGCCTTGCCGATAACCACAAGGTGGTCATCAGCTGAAAAGACGTAATCGGCGCCGGGGGCAATTTTCAGAGCATTGCCGCTTTTGACGGCAATGATGTTCACATTGTATTTGTAGCGGACATTAACATCGGCAACGGACTTGTTTGCCCACTTGGAGCAGCAGGGGATTTCGTAGATTGAGTATTCGGAGGTTAGCTGAATGTAGTCGAAAATGTTGTCAGCGTTGTAGCGCACGGCAAGCTTTTCGGAGATTTCACGCTCGGGATAGACAACCTCGTCCGCACCGATTTTTAGGAGCAGATTTGCCTGACGGCTTGTGCGGGCTTTTGAAACCACGTGCTCTGCGCCCAGCTCCTTAAGCATGGAGGTGATTTCAAGGGAAGCTTGAAAATCCTCGCCGATGGTGACGAAGCAAATGTCAAAATTGTTGATGCCGAGGGAAGCCAAAACAGCTTCGTTGCAGCAATCGCCAATGTGGGAGTCGGTGAATTTTGGGGCGATTTCGTCGATTAGCTCCGGGTCCTTGTCAACGACCATAACGTCGTTTCCCAGTTCCTTCATACGCTCGGAAAACTGACGACCGAAGCGGCCCATGCCGATAACTAAGATTGATTTCATGGTTGAAACTCCTTAACCGATTAGTATTTTTCCAGTGGGACGCTCAATTGGAACGCTGATGCGTCGTTCAGCGAGAACAAGCATTAGGGAAAGCCCGCCCACCCTGCCGGCGAACATTAGAACCATGAGGATGACCTTTGAGCCGGCGCAGAGGGAGGGCGTGATGCCGGTGGAAAGCCCCACGGTACCGATTGCGGAAACTGCTTCAAAGGCGACTGGGATGAAGGGGAGAGGCTCAAAAGCGCAGATTAGGAGGACGGCGATAGAAACACAGCAGACATAGATGGTGGCAATGGTGCTTGCCTGAACCACGGTGTTTTCGTCCAGCTTGCGCTTGAAAACGGTGATGCTGCCATATCTTTTTGCGGAGGCAAGCGCCGAAAGCAGCAAAACCGTGAAGGTGGTGGTTTTGATGCCGCCCGCAGTGGAGCCGGGGCTGCCGCCGATGAACATCAGAAGAATGGTGAGCAGAGCGCCGGAATTTGAAAGTAGGCCAAGGTTAAGGGTGCTGAAGCCCGCCGTTCGGGGACTGACCGAGTGGAACATGGAGGCGAGAATTTTTTCCCAAAGGGTGAAGCCCGCCAAAGTGTGGTCGTATTCGAAGATGAAAAACAGGATGGAACCGAAAACGATAAGGCAGGCGGTGGTCACCAAAACGATTTTTGAGTGGACTTCGTATTCGGAGAACTTGAAGCGCTTGGTGGCGATGTCACGCCAAACAATGAAGCCGATGCCGCCCACCACAATAAGGGACATGATGGTGAGGTTGACGATGGGGTTCATGGCGTAGTCGGTGTTTGAGAAGGAGGCAAAGGGGGCATAGCGACCCATAAGGTCGAAGCCGGCGTTGCAAAAGGCGGAAACAGAGTGGAAAACAGCGTTCCATATGCCCTTGCCAAAGCCCATATCCGGGACAAAAACAAAGGACAGGAGGATTGCTCCGCAGCTCTCCGCAATGACTGTGCCGGTGAGGATGCGGTGGATGAGCCGAACGACGCCGCTTATTTCAAGGGAGCCGGTGGACTGCATAAGGAGACGGCGCTCGCCAAGGGTTATGCGGCGCTTAAGGAAAAGGGCAATCATGGCGATGATGGTCATAACGCCAAGCCCGCCGATTTGGATGAGGACAAGGATAACCACCTGACCAAAGGCTGACCAGTGGGTAAAGGTGTCGAAAACAATCAGCCCGGTTACGCAGGTTGCGCTTGTTGCCGTGAACATTGCATCAATAAAGGGGGACCAAATACCCTCCCGTGAGGAGATGGGGAGGCAAAGAACCAAAGCGCCGATAAAGATAATGCAAAAAAAGCTCAAAACTATCATTTGAGTGTAGGTGAGCTTGTTACGGATGGTGGACATTTGCATCTGTTACCTTTCATATTTAGGAGCAAATTAGGGCAGGGCGAAAAAAAGAGCTGCCGAAGCAAAAAGAGAGAGGGCAAAAAAACCTTGGCTAATTCGGATTTTTTGGAAGAAAAAACCACTAAACAAGCAAAAATTATCAGCCCACATTGCGTATGCAAGTATAACACAAAGCAATGAAATAAACCATATAATTTTAACATTTTATAAATTATTGTTACAAAGAAATAAATTTTTGTATGCAAACGTGCATATTTGGTTCAAATGCGCCCTATTTATGGAGAGACGACAAAAATAGGAGGCAAATATGAACACAGAAATAGTATCTGTAGCGGCAATTTCAGTCATCAGTTTTCTGATAGCACAGGGGATAAAGGCAACTCCGCTTGACAATAAATGGTTGCCTGTAATCTGCGGCGTTTGCGGCGCAATCTTGGGGTATTTGGGCTTTTTGCTCATGCCGAATTTTCCCGCCGGCGACCCGATTTCCGCAATCGCGGTGGGCATCGTTTCGGGACTTGCGGCAACGGGCACACATCAGGCAATAAAGCAATTGAAGGGAGGCACTAAAT
>JAVVZC010000161.1:0-3435 GCA_036650755.1 Oscillospiraceae bacterium | reverse complement strand
AGGAGCTTGCAGGTTAGCATGGCTCCGGTGCAGCCAAGGGGGTGACCCAAGGAGATGCCGCCGCCGTTGACGTTAACGATGTCGGTGTCAAGCTCCAAGTCGCGGATGCAGGCGAGTGCTTGGGAGGCAAATGCCTCGTTCAGCTCCCAAAGGTCGATGTCGTCCTTTTTAAGTCCTGCAATTTTCAGTGCCTTGGGCACTGCGAAGATGGGGCCAAGACCCATGTACTCGGGTGAGCAACCCGCAACTGCAAAGCTAACAAACTTTGCGATGGGCTTTATGCCAAGCTCCAAAGCTTTTTCCTTCTCCATGAGAATGACAATGGAGGCGGCGTCATTCATCTGGGAGGCGTTTCCGGCGGTTACAACACCGTTGCGCTTGAAAACGGGCTTAAGCTTTGCAAGACCCTCCATGGTAAGACCACGGCGAACGCCCTCGTCCTTCTTGAAGGGAACGGTGTAGCGAATTGCCATGCCGTTCTCGTCGTACTTAACTTTGACGGCATCCACGGGGATGATATCGTCAAACTTGCCTGCGTCCTGTGCCGCGATTGCGCGCTGATGGCTCTCCAAGGAGAAAGCGTCAAGCTCCTCGCGGGTAAGCTTGTACTTCTCGGCAACGTTCTCGGCTGTAATACCCATCTGGGTGTTGCCTGCGGGGTATCCATCCATGAAATCGGCATTGGGAACCTGAGTGTTGCCGCCCATGGGAATCATGGACATGGTTTCAACGCCGCCTGCCATGATGATATCTGCCTGACCTGCCATTATGGCGTTTGAACCCATTGCGATTGCCTGAAGTCCCGAGGAGCAAAAACGGTTGACAGTTTGTGCGGGGACGCTATCGGGCATTCCTGCCATCATCATGATGAAGCGGGCAACGTTAAGACCCTGCTCTGCTTCTTGGAATGCACAGCCAAGGATAACATCGTCAATGGTTGCGGGGTCAAGCTGGGGAACCTGGGCGAGGACTGATTTAATAACGGTTGAACCGATTACTTCGGGTCTTGTATCTTTTAATGTGCCCTTGGGAGCTTTGCCGATGGCACTGCGTCCGTAGGCGACTACTACTGCTTCTCTCATTTTAAAATCTCCTCCTTAGTTGCGAACCGGTTTGCCGGTTGTCAGCATACCGATAATACGATCTTGGGTCTTTTGAGTGCCTGCAAGTGACAGGAAGGCTTCACGTTCAAGGTCAAGCATCTGCTGTGCGCGAATTTCGGTTCCAACAGGCAGGTTGCCGCCGCAAATGATGTTTGCAATTGCCTTGCCGATAACAACATCGTGGTCGGAGATATTGCCGCCGCCGCGCATGAATTCGATGTCGGAGAGGATAGCACCCTTTGCGTAGTCACCCATAACCTTAAATCTATCTTCAACAGGGGGATGATAGTTGTGGTCTGCCATGTAAAGTACCTGCTTCTTTGCGGAGTCCAAAAGCTTTTCACGGCGCATTTCAACATAGCAGTTGTCGATGTAGCCCGCTTCAATTGCGGCATAGGCACTGACATTGACGTTTGCGGTCATAATGTTCTTCCAAACATCACGGATTGCGTCATACTGTGCCTTTTTGGAGCTGTTGTAGCAGCGCTTTAGGGCACGGATTGTAAGCTCTGTGCAGCCGCCGCCGGCAGGGATTAGGCCAACGCCGGTTTCAACAAGACCCAAGTTTGTTTCGATGAAGGGGACAGTGCTGCGGCAGTGCATAACAACCTCGCAGCCGCCGCCGTAGGCTGCGCCGAAGGGAGCGGCAACAACGGGCTTGGGAGCGTATTTGAGTGCCTTAGTACCGGTTTGGAGCAGACGGATAAGACCATCAAGGTCGTCAAATCTTTTTTCCTGAGCTGCCTTAAGAATTTCGGCAAGGTCAGCGCCTGCGGAGAAGTTTTTGCCGTTGTTTCCAACAACCATACCGTTCCACTGCTTGTCGTGGAGCATTTCGGCGGCTTCCGCCATCATTTCGGCAGCGGGAACAGTGATTGCATTGCCCTTGCTGTGAATTTCAAGGCAGAGAACGCCGTCACCGATGTCACGGACTGAAGCGTCGCTGTTTTCCTTAATGACATTGCAGCCCTTTAGAACGATAAAGCCATCGCTTTTTGCGCTTGCATCGTAGAAGTTTTCCTTGCCGGAAGCCAGCATGTCAAGAACCCATGTGGGAACGACATCGCCCTCTGCCTGCATTTTTTCAACGGATTTCTTGACGCCGATTTTGTCCCAAGTTTGGAAGGGACCGACTTCCCAGTTGAAGCCACTGCGGATTGCTTTGTCAATCTCGCGGAAATCGTCGGCAATTTCGGGAACAAGAGCAGCGGCGTAAAGCAGAACTGCCTTGACGGCTTCCCAATAGAATTTGCATTCTTCGGTTTCGCCGTATGCCATTGCTTCATACTTGTTCTTTGTGGCAAGAGCGGCGGCAACGGAGTCGAACTTCATTGCCTTGATTGCTTCGTAAGCACCGGTCTTGGGGTTCCATGTAAGGATAGCCTTTTTGCCCTCGATTACGTCCTTTTTGAAGAAGCCGTGCTTTACCTTGTCGCCAAGAGCGCCGCCGGCAACCAAATCCTGAACATACTGGGGAAGGGCATACTGAGCTTTTTCCACATCATTGTTGCTGCTTTCAAGCACGTTGTTTGAAACGTTTGCAAGAATGTCAAGACCGACCAAATCGGCGGTTTTGAAGGTTGCGGATTTTGGGTGACCCATAACAGGACCTGAGAGGAGGTCTGCTGTCTGGAAGTCATAGCCGTATTTTTCGGTAAGGTGCATGACCTGAATTGCGGCATAAACGCCGATGCGGTTTCCGACGAAGTTGGGTGTATCCTTTGCGTAAACAACGGTTTTGCCAAGCTGGTTTGCGCCGAAATCTGCCATTGTTTCAATGGTTTCCTCGCTTGTCCACTTTGTGGGAATCATCTCGAACAGACCCATCCAGCGGGGGGGATTGAAGAAGTGAGTGCCCATGAAGCGTGCCTTAAAGGCGTCGTCCATGTCCTCAACGATTTTTGTGATGGAAACTCCGGAGGTGTTGGAGGTGATGATGGCATTGGGCTTGCAGTGCTCGCCAATGGTTTTCATAACGCCCTTTTTAACGTCAAGACGCTCAACAACGACCTCGATAATCCAATCGGCTTCTTCAAGGTAGTCAAGGTTGTCGGTCAAGTTGCCAATCTTAAGGTTTGCAGCCTTGCCCTTGCTGAAAAGCATTGCGTTTCTGGGGTTTTTGATGTTCTTCAGACCGGCTTCTGCAAATTTGTTGCGGAACGCGGGGCTTTGCTCCGTAAGACCCTTTGCTTTTTCCTCGTCGGTCAGACCCTTCGGGGGAACGATGTCCATAAGTGCCACCTGCACGCCGATGCCTGCAAGCAATGCCGCGATGCCGGCACCCATAACGCCTGCGCCAAGTACTGCGGCTTTGTTGATAACGGTTTTCATT
>JAVVZC010000160.1:0-3441 GCA_036650755.1 Oscillospiraceae bacterium | reverse complement strand
ATGTCCTTGGGGATTTTTCATATTATTTGTCTTTTCGCAAATACTAGGATTGCAAGCTCTCATTATTTTAAGCGAAAGGTAAAAGCATATGAAAAAGAATAAACGTCCTGTAATCGGCGGTGAAAACGCCGCTGACAATTCCTTTATCCCCGGCACCGTTGCCTCCGTCAACGAGTTTACCGGAATTGTGCCCGTTATTTCAGACAGCGATTTGGAAACCTATGAGGAGGTCTACGCCGAGCTTTACGGGCTGACAATCCCAAAAGCGACGCCCGAAAAGTTCCCCCGGGACTGATTTTTTCCCACTAAAATATAGAGACAAAAAAAGCGGTAAACACAAAAAATTGTGCTTACCGCTTTTAAAAACAGCCCCAATGCTCAAAATCCTTTTGCACTGCTTTGTTTTTTTCTATTTATCTTCAATGTACATTTTCTGCCCCGAAAATTAAATTAAACCACCAGCGCCAGCTTGGATTCAAGCACCATTTCCAGCTTGGTTACGGCGTTTACCATGCTCTGAACTGAGGCGTTTACGCTCAAAAGCTGAGCGGGCGTCACTGTGGGAAGCTTTACAAAAGCTTGAATTTTCTCGCCCTCGGCATTGAGAATGTGGGAAAGCCCGGTCTGCTGCAAAGCAACCGATTCGATTAAATCCGTGATTGCCTGATCCCGAGTTGTGGTGCTGCCTGTGATTACCGGCATTGACATAAATATAGTCCTCCTAATTCTGATGATATGGCGTTTCCCCCCGCCCCTGACATTTTTTTCGGCGGCGGGAAACGCTATACGACATATTATGTGGTTTTTTCCCACCTTGTGCATCAAACAAATGCACGATTTCCGCCGCGGTTTCATAATATACGTTAGGCTTCAAATCTGTTACTTTTCACAGGAGGAAAATAATATGAAAGAGCTTCAAATAGCCTGCGAAAGACCAATGCCAAATCGCTGTGGCTGCAAATTCAGAGGCATCGCCTTTGACGGCTGCTATTTCTATCTCACCAATCCCTCGCTTTGCGAAATAATTCGCCTTGACAGAGAATTCTGCGAAACCGCCTGCTTCGAAGTGCAAAGACCCTACACCAGCATTTGCTTTGACTTGGGGCGGGAGTGCTTTTGGGCAGCCACCGACGATTGCTGCCGCTTGATTTTCAAGCTGGACCTGCAGATGGTGGAAACGGACTGCATTACTTTGCCCGGCTTTGATAAATGCGGCGGACTTATCACAGGGCTGTCCAGCAACTGCGAAAATAATCGCCTGCTGATTTCCTTCCCCAACTGTCTCGTGGAGCTTGACCCGGATTGCCCCCGAAAATGCCGCCTTCTTCAAACCGCCTGCTCCGCTTGGAACACCGGCGTGTGCTCCGTTTCTCCTTGCTACCTACTTAATGAAGCAAGGGAAGTCACACGCTATATCAGCATTTATGATGGCGGAGGCGAGCTGCTGTGCAGGTACGAAACGCCCCCCGGCTATGCAGTTGAGGCAATGGTTTTCTGCCCCTGCACAAGGCACTGCGACAATCGCCTGCATTTTTACCTGCTGGTGACGAAAAATGGCTGCTATCCCTATATTTTGGACTGGACGCCCGACTGCCCGGAGCTTCAAATTTGCCACTGCAACTTCCAAATTTGCAATCGCAAATGCCCCCATGAGCCACAGAATCGCCACGCCTGCACGGATATTATGGAGTCCATCGCGCTTATTGAGGCGGCGCTCTCCCACATTTTGAACGCCGAGGGCGAAAAGCTTCAAAAGGTGATTGCGGTTACCGACGACGTGGAGGAAATTTTGTGCGTGAACCGTGCCATCAACGACACAATCACAAACGTGACCCACTTGGAGATTATTCTCCACAACAAGCTTGAGGCGGTGAAGGGCTGCTGTTTTCCTCTTTGCGAGGAGGGGGATTGCGGCAAAAAGCCTTGATTTTTTGCCCCCACAGCGAAGAAAATCCATGCGTCAGTTTTTTTAACCGACGCATGGATTTTTGTTGTTTTGGTTTTGTCCCCTTCAGCAGAATTTGTCCTTATATGCCACCAGAGATTTTTCGATGATTTGAATTGCCGCTTCACGGTTTTCGACCTGATCCACCGCCGTTTCACGTCCCTCCAAGGACTTGTACACCGAGAAAAAGTGGCGCATTTCGTCAAAAAGGTGGGAGGGCAGGTCGCAAATATCCTTGTAGGTGTTGTACATGGGGTCTGAAAATGGGATGGCGATGATTTTTTCATCCGCCCGATTATCGTCAATCATGGACATAACGCCGATGGGGTAGCAGCGCACCATAACAAGAGGAGTGATGTTTTCGCTGGATAAAATCAGCACATCAAGGGGGTCATCGTCCTCGGCAAAGGTGCGGGGAATAAAGCCGTAGTTTGCGGGGTAGTGGGTGGAGGTGTAAAGGATGCGGTCCAAAATCAGAAGTCCGGTTTCCTTGTCCAGCTCGTACTTTTTTTTGCTGCCCTTTTCGATTTCGACTATGGCGATAAAGTCCGTGGCGCTAATTCTTTTGGGGTTCATGTCATGCCAAATATTGCTCAATTTTTAGTCCTCCGTATAATTCATCATTTAATTCATGTAGCTTGATTATACTTGAAATTTCGGGCGTTGCAAGTAAAATCTATGTAAGCTTTGCCGCCGAAGGAACATTTTCGGTAAATACCCGCAAAAACTATCCCATTAAGATAATTATTTATGTTTATTCTTGCAATTCGGATAAGCAGACTATATAATAAGTTTAATAATTTGTGCTGAAAGCGCAGAAAAAGTGGGAGATGTTTTTATATGCTGAAAAATATAGGCGATACCCTTTGCTCATACCGCAAAAAATCCGGGCTTTCCCAGCGTCAGCTTGCCTTGGAGCTTTACCGCCGTGGGGTCAAGGTCACAAACCAAGCAGTCTCAAAATGGGAGAGCGGCGCTTCCCTGCCAAACGCGGCACAGTTCCTTGTGATTTGCGACATTCTCAACATCCTTGACGTAAGCGGCGTGTTTTTCGGCAGAAGCAACGAAGTAATGCTGGGTCTTAACGCCGAGGGCAGACAGCGGGTTTCCGAATTTGCCCGACTGCTTTGCGACAGCGGTCAATATGACGACCCCGCCGCCCCCGCGCCCCGAGGCTCCCGCCTGCGCAGTCTCCCTGTCTACGACATCGACATGGCAGTCAAAGGGCAGTTTTTGGACTCCGCCGATTACGAAGCCGTCCAAGTTGGCACCGAAGTCCCAATCGCCGCCAATTTCGGCGTTAAAATCTCCGGTGACAGCATGGAGCCGGAATACCACAATGGGCAAATCGTTTGGATTTCCCAAGCCACAAAGCTGGAAGGCGGCGAGGTCGGTCTGTTCATGTACGACGGCAAACCTTATTTCAAGCGCCTGCGCGACCGAGTGGGCGGCATCCGTCTCCAATCCATAGACACCAACTATCCCGATGTAATAGT
>JAVVZC010000159.1:0-3441 GCA_036650755.1 Oscillospiraceae bacterium | reverse complement strand
AGCCACCAAAAATCATCGCCTATTTGGGTCGGGTTTTGCCGGCGGCAATGATGGGGCTTTTGGTGGTTTATTGCCTGAGAAACGTTTCCCTTTCCGCCTCGCCCCACGGAATTCCCGAGCTGCTGGCGATTGCCGTCGTCGCGCTGTTGCACAAGTGGAAGGGCAACACGCTGTTGAGCATCGGGGCGGGAACGGCGGTGTACATGCTTTTGGTTCAACTGGTGTTCGTATAGCTTTTTTCGAAGCGCCGCCTCTACAAAAGCTCACCCCAGCGCCGAATATAAAGCTTTTTCACCGCTGTTGCAAGCAGCATATAGCCCAAAATTATGCCGCCCAGCCAAAGGAAATAAGTCCACGGAAGCGCCGCCATTCCAAGCCCCGCTCCGATGACCGTGTAGGGAATAATGGAGGCGAAAACCACGGCAAGCCCTGTTGTTATCAGCACAGGCGCCGCGGCGCGGCTTTGCACAAAGGGGATTTTCGGCGTGCGCAGCATGTGGATTACAAGGGTTTGGGACCACATTGACTCCACAAACCAGCCGGCGTTAAACACCGCCGCAAAAAGTGCCCTGTCGCATCCCGCCGTGCCGTAAGCGCCGCCGCAAACGGCGGGGCAGATGAGGAAAAACATCAGCCCATAGGTCAAAATATCAAAAAGCGAGCTGACGGGTCCAAGGCAAAGCATGAATTTTCCGATGGAGCGGGCGCTCCACTCCCGAGGACGGCGAAGATATTCCTCGTCCATATTGTCCCAAGGCATGGCGATGCAGGAGATGTCGTAAATCAAATTCAAAATCAAAATCTGAATGGGAAGCATGGGCAAAAAGGGCAAAAAGGCGCTTGCCACCAGCACGGAAAGCATGTTGCCAAAGTTTGAGCTGGCGGTCATTTTAATGTATTTCAGGATGTTGCCAAAGGTTCTTCTGCCCTCCAAAACGCCCTGCTCCAGCACCATCAAATCCTTTTCCAGCAGGATGATGTCGGCGCATTCCTTTGCAATGTCAACGGCGGTGTCAACGGAGACGCCCACGTCCGCCTCTTTCATTGCGGCAGCGTCGTTGATGCCGTCGCCCATGAAGCCAACGGTGTGCCCGTTTTCACGCAGGGCGGCGACTATCCGCACCTTTTGCCTTGGGGAAAGCTTTGCAAAAACGTTTGTCGCCTCCACTGCCTTTGCCAAGCGCTTGTCGTCCATGGCTTCAATGTCGGAGCCAAGGAGCAGATTGTCAACCCGCATTCCCACACGTCGGCAGATGCAGCGGGTCACGGCGTCGTTGTCCCCGGTCAAAACCTTCACGGCAACGCCGTAGTCCCGCAGGGCACGGATTGCCGCCTTTGTTGTCTCCTTGGGTGGGTCCAAAAAGGCGAGGTAGCCCATCAAAACCATGTCCGCCTCGTCCGCCACGGAAAAAACGCCCACAGGCTTGGGATTTGTTTTTTGCGCCACGGCGATAACCCGCATTCCGTCGGAATTGAGCTTTTCAACGGTTTCCAAAATCTCACGGCGGATGCTCTCCGTCATTGGCTCAATCTTGCCGTCGTACTCCGCAAAGCCCGACACAGCAAGCATTTCCTCCACCGCGCCCTTGGTGATTAGCTGGGTTTTGCCATTTTCGTCCGCAACCACAACGCTCATGCGGCGGCGGATAAAGTCAAAGGGGATTTCGTCCACCTTCCGATATTTCGCGGAAAGCCCCTCCATATTTTTGTCTCGGGTGTGGCTCAAAATCGCCACATCCATCAGGTTTTTCAAGCCGGTTTGGTGATAGCTGTTCAAAAAAGCGTGGCGCAAAACCCGCTCATTTTCATTGCCGTGAATGTCCAAATGGTACTCCAAAATCACCTTATCTTGGGTCAGAGTTCCGGTTTTGTCCGTGCAAAGCACATCCATCGCGCCAAAATTTTGTATGGAATTAAGGTTTTTTATAACCGTTTTTTTCTTCGACATTGCAAGTGCGCCCTTGGCTAGGTTCGTTGTCACAATCATGGGCAGCATTTCCGGGGTCAGCCCCACGGCAACGGAAAGGGCGAACAAAAACGCCTCCAGCCAGTCGCCTTTTGTGAAACCGTTTACAAAAAGCACCACCGGCGTCATGGCAAGCATGAAGCGTATCAGCAAAAACGAAACGGAATTTACGCCTTTTTCAAAGCCCGTGACAACTTTTTTCCCGGCGATGGACTGTGCCATGGAGCCGAAAACCGTGTCGTCACCCAGCGCCACAACAAGGCAAAGAGCGGAGCCGGAAACCACGTTGCTGCCCATAAAGGCAAGATTATTCGCGTCCAGCGGGTTCGAAAGCTTTTCGGAAATCGGGTCGGCAAATTTTTCCACAGGCTCGCTCTCACCGGTCAGTGAGGCTTGGCTGACGAACAAATCCTTCGCCTGCAAAACCCGCACATCGGCGGGAAGCATATCCCCGGCGGCAAGGTGAATGATGTCGCCCACCACCACCTCCTCCAGCGGAATTTCAAGCCTGCCCTGCTCCTTGCGGGAGACGGCGATGGTGGTTTTTACCATTGCAAGCAGCGCCTCCGCGGAGCGGTTTGAGCGCAGCTCCTGAACAAAGCGCAGGGTTCCGCTGATGAAAACCATGGTGGCAACGATGATAACCGAGGTAAAGTTCCGTGCCTCCGGCTCCACCAAAAGCACGTCCGTGACAAGGGAAATTGCCGCCAAAATGAACAGCACCACGGTGAACGGATTTACAAAAGCGCCCAGCGCCCGCTTTGCAAGGGAGTCCTTTTTTTGGTGGGTTATAACATTTGCGCCGTAAAACTCACGCATTTGCTCAACTTTTTCCTCGCCAAAGCCCCCAAGGTCAGTTTTGTATTCGCTTAGCAGCGCGGCGTTTTCCGATGCCGCGGCTGACAAAAGTCTCTCTTTCGAGACGGCAAGCCTTGCCGCCATGCTTTTAAAATTTTTCTTTTTCATGTTCTTATCCTCCAAGTCTAGTCTGACGTAAAAGTCAGCCGATTATTATGGAAGCAAGACATAAATTGAGTTGCAAGAGCGCCCGCTTTTTTTAAGCAGCCTCGGAATTATCTAAAATTCGGGAAGGAATGCCGCCCAAAAGTCGGCGCTGATTTTTTCTACTTCGCCCCTCGTTATTTATGCCACCGCCGCTTCCTGCGTCCATTCACTTCACCTCCGTGTTTCAAAAAATATTTGCGAACCTAATATAGGCAAAAAAATCCCCCGCCATTGCTCAAACAATGACGGGGGACAATTATATCCTCAGAAATATAAACCCGTAAAAAAATTTACGGCTTTGCCATCGTTCAAGCTTTAGCTTCGCAGGGCGATGAAATTGCATTATTTTATGCCTTGTTTTCGACATAAACTGTTGACCTTCTCATAGTGTCTCCACTACTCCGCGGCAGCAACCCGTATCCCTGCGGTAGCCTCACCTACCGAATTATTAAGTTCTGAATAGTAATACT
>JAVVZC010000158.1:0-3451 GCA_036650755.1 Oscillospiraceae bacterium | reverse complement strand
CCCGCAAACCATTGCGCCCATATTAAATACTCCTTGTGTATATCCCTCCGAGGATGTATAATGGAGTGATACGAAAATATGAGGCTTTAAGGGTTATGGGTGAAAAAATTGACTGAAACTGAATTTACAAAAAGGTATATTGAAGCGCGGAAAGCCATTATTTCCCGCGACTTTGAGCACCTTAATGATATGCAGCGTGAAGCCGTTATGGCGACTGAGGGTGCTCTTTTGCTGCTTGCCGGCGCGGGCAGCGGCAAGACGACCGTTCTTATTAACCGCATCGCAAACCTTTTGCGTTACGGCAAGGGCAGCGATTGTCGGGAGCTTCCCCCCGGCGTTGGTGAGGCGGAGCTTTCAATTTTGGAGGCGGCGGCAGGGGACAAAAACTACCCCGACATGGAAAAAGCCAAGGAGCTTGCTGCTCTTGAAACCTGCGAGCCTTGGCGCGTTATCGCAATCACCTTCACGAACAAGGCGGCGGCGGAGCTTAAAACTCGCTTGGAGCGAATGCTTGGCACCAAGGCGCGGGACATTTGGGCGCAGACCTTCCATTCCGCCTGCGTGCGAATTTTGCGGAAATACGCCGAAAAGCTGGGCTACAACACCAACTTCACAATCTATGACACCTCGGACAGCCAATCCGTTATGAAGCACATCATCAAGGATTTGGAACTGGACGAAAAGGCTTTTCCCTTCCGCACGGTTTTAAGCTACATCAGCCGTGCCAAGGACGAAATGCAAACCGCCGACATGTTCCTTGAACAAGCAAAGGCATCCGGCGACATTCGCCGTCAGCGCATTGGCGAAGCCTACAAGCTCTACGAAAAGCGTCTTAAGGACGCGGACGCCATGGATTTTGACGACCTTATCTACAACGCTGTTCTCCTTTTGGAGGGCTTTGAGGACGCGCGCCGTTTTTACCAAAACCGCTTCCGCTATGTCCTTATCGACGAGTATCAGGACACAAACAAGCTTCAATATAAGCTTGCGTCTCTCCTTGCCGGCGGCAGCAAAAATATTTGCGTCGTGGGCGACGACGACCAGAGCATCTACAAATTCCGCGGTGCCACCATCGAAAACATTATGAGCTTCGAAAGCCAATACAAAAACGCCCGTGTTATCCGCTTGGAGCAAAACTATCGCTCCACCGGCAACATTTTACAAGCCTCCAACGCCGTTATCCGCAACAATGTGGAGCGAAAGGGCAAGGAGCTTTGGACAAACCAAGAAATGGGCGACAAGCTTCGTCTCTACGTTGCCCAAAACGAAAACGACGAGGCGCAATACGTCGCCACAAACATATTAGACGGTTTTTCAAGCGGCATCAATTGGCGTGAAAATGCCGTCCTCTACCGCTTGAACGCCCAGTCCAACAAGCTGGAATATGCCTTCAAGCGCAACGGCATACCCTATCGCATTATCGGCGGAACCCGCTTCTTTGACAGGGCGGAGGTCAAGGACATTCTTGCCTATCTCTGCGTTATCCTCATGCCTCAGGACGATTTGCGCGTTGCCCGCATCATCAACACCCCCGCCCGTGGCATCGGCGACCGCACCATCCAAGCCGCTGTGGAAATTGCGGCGGAAAAGGCTGTGCCGCTTTTCGAAGTCATCAAAAACGCGGGCGCTTATCCCCAGCTTGCCCGTGCCGCCGCAAGACTTCGGGAATTTGCCAACATGATGGAGGAATTGCGCTATGCCGCCGCCAGCACCCCCTTGGATGAGCTTTTCGATTTACTAATCGAAAAAACCGGCTATATCCGTGCCTTGGAGCTGAAAAGCTCCATCGAAAACACCGCCCGCATCGAAAACGTGGGCGAACTCAAAACCAACATCCTAAGCTACATGAAGGACTCGGGCGACACCGGACTTGCCGGATTTTTGGACGAGGTTTCACTCTACACCGACATGGACAACCTTGACCCCAACAGCGATTGCGTTGTCATGATGACCATGCACTCCGCAAAGGGTCTTGAGTTTGAAAACGTCTATATCGTTGGTGTGGAGGAAGGAATTTTCCCCGGTATCCGTGCCATTGGCGAGCAGGAGGAAATGGAGGAGGAGCGCCGTCTTTGCTATGTGGGTCTAACCCGCGCGAAACAGCGGCTTTGCCTTTGCTGTGCGCGTTCCCGAATGCTTTTCGGCAAAACCGGCAACAACCGTCCCTCCCGCTTTATTGAGGAAATCCCCGCCGACTGCATTGAGCGCTTTGAGTCCCCCCGAAGCGACGATTTTGGCACCGTTTCGGCACCCAGAACCTATGCGCCCATCGGCACAATTTCCCCCTTCAAGCCCAAGGCAAAGTCCGAAAAAGCCTCCTACAATCCGCCCGCCGCTTCAACAAACTACAAAACCGGCGACAGCGTTTCCCACAAAGCCTTCGGCAAGGGCGCAATCACAAAAATGACGCCCATGGGCAACGACTTCCTGCTGGAAATCGAATTTTCCGCCGGCACAAAGCGCCTTATGCTTCGCGCCGCCGCTCCCAATATGATGAAAACCAGCTAATATAAACCCATAAATACATAAAAATCTTACTCGAGCAGGGAAAAAGGATATAATCTATGGCAATCAACACTAACAAGAAAAACGCCGTTTTAGGGCGGCTGGCGCTCATATTAACAACCCTTATTTGGGGTTCCTCCTTTGTGGTGCTGAAAAACACCATCGACACCATCCCCACCCTCTATGTTTTGGCGTTCAGGTTTTCGGGAGCGGCGCTGCTGCTCCTGCTAATCGGGCACAGAGAGCTGAAAAAGTTTGACAAAAGCACCTTAATCAAGGGTTCAATTTTGGGCGTTTGCCTTTTTGCCGCCTATACTGTCCAAACCTTTGGGCTGGCGCTCACAACCCCGGGCAAAAACGCCTTCCTCACCACCACCTATTGCATTATCGTCCCCTTTATGCTTTGGTTCATCTCCCACAAACGCCCCAACAAATTCAACGTAATCGCCGCTGTCATCTGCCTTATCGGCGTTGGCTGCGTGTCTCTGCAAAACGATTTTTCCGTTAATCTTGGCGATGTACTGACCCTTTGCTGTGGATTTTTCTACGCGCTCCACATCATTTTAACCGGAAAATTTGTCAAGGGACACAGCGTCGCCCTGCTCAATATGGTTCAGTTCGGGGTCGCCGCCCTGCTGGCTTGGGGCTTCGCCCTGCTTCGTGACCCACTGCCAAGCAATATCACCGTTGGCAACATTTGGAGCATCGCCTACCTCACCGTCATGTGCACGGCAGCCTGCTACGTCCTCCAAACCTACGGTCAAAAATACACCCCGCCCTCCTCCGTCGCCGTTATCATGACCCTTGAATCGGTTTTCGGCGCAATAATTTCCGTAATCTTCTACAACGAAATTTTAGGCCCCCGCCTCCTAATCGGCTTCGTCCTAATCTTCGCCGCCGTCCTAATTTCCGAAACCAAGCTCTCCTTCCTAAAACCCAAAAAACC
>JAVVZC010000157.1:0-3462 GCA_036650755.1 Oscillospiraceae bacterium | reverse complement strand
TTCCTGCAACTCTATTCTTCGGGCACCAGAATTTCCTTGATATAAAACTCCTTGCCGCAGATCAAATCCTTTTCGAAGCTCTTGCAGTTGGGGCAATAGCCCTCATTTTCCACCACATTGAAAACCGTTTTGCAGTCTTGGCATTTTGCCATACCGGGCAGGATTTCGATTTGCAGCTCCGCCCCCTCAAACAGGGGCTTGTCCTCAATTACTACGGGGAAATATTCCTCCATAAATATTGGTACCACGGAGGACAGTTCACCGATTTGCAATACAACACCGCGGATGGCATGAATGTCCTGCTCCTTGGCGGTTTCCTCAATTACTCTTACAGCTTCGATCAGAATGCTCAGCTCATGCATAATAATAACTCCCTATTCACCGAACGCGGTCACTGCATATGCAGCAACCGCATTCAGCATATAAAATCTAAATTTTTAGTCTTTGTTTTCCGCCGCTTCTCTTGCGGCAATTGCTTCCTCACGCTCAACAAAGCGTGCCGCAAATACCATTGGCGACTCCTCGTAGAGAGCAAGGTTTACGTCGTCGATTTTTTCAAGATGGATGGCGTCAAACTTGCACTTTGTGGTGCAAAGCCCGCAGCCCAAGCACTTGTCTGTGTCGATAATGGTGGCGCCGCAACCAAGGCAGCGTGCGGTTTCACGCTTTAGCTGCTCCTCGGTAAAGGTCAGCCGCGCGTCCTCAAAGGTTTTGTCCTTTTTGGCGTCATGGGCGGGCTTTTGACGGGCTGTGTTGTCAAAGCCGGCAATGACTGCCGCCTTGTCGATGTTGTCCTTGTCGATGGGGTGATATTTTGTTCTGTCCCGCCCGATGGTCAGGCTCTGACCTATTTGTACAAAGCGGTGGATGGAGATTGCCGCCTGCTTGCCCGCGGCAATTGCGTCGATGGCAAACTTGGGTCCCGTGAAAACGTCGCCGCCCACGAAAATGTCGGGCTGGGCGGTTTGGTAGGTAAGCTCATCCGCAAGGGCGGTGTTGCCGCGACCTGTTTCCACCGCTGTGTATTTGAGAAGATTGCCCCAAGCGATGGACTGACCCACGGAGAGAAGAACGTAGTCCGCGGGGACGACTGTGGTTGCGCTCTCGTCATATTTTGGAGCGAACTTGCCGTCATCAAAGACGGAAACGCATTTTTTGAACTCCACACCTGTGACCCTGCCGTTTTCCGTGATGATGCGCTTTGGTCCCCAGCCGTTGTTGATGGCGATTTTTTCCGCCTGAGCTTCGTCCAGCTCCTCGGGAAGGGCGGGCATTTCGTTATGGCTTTCAAGGCAATAAAGCTTGACAGCGCCGGCTCCCTGACGAGTTGCGGTTCTTGCAACGTCGATTGCCACATTGCCGCCGCCGATAACGATTACGTTGCCGGAAAGCTTTTCGCCATGACCCAGATTGACTTTTTTGAGGAAGTCCACACCGGCGATAACGCCCTCGGCTTCTTCGCCCTCAAGCCCCAGCTTTTTGCCGGCTTGGGCGCCGATTGCAAGGTAGAAAGCCTTGAAGCCCTCGGTGCGCATTTTTTTGATGGTGGTGTCAACGCCGATTTCGTAGCCGGTTTGGAATTTTACGCCAAGAGCGCGGAGAACGTCGATTTCCGCTTCGATAACGTTTTTTTCAAGGCGGAAGGAGGGAATGCCAAGGGTCAGCATGCCGCCCAGCTTTTCTTCCTTTTCGAAAACGGTGACGGAATAGCCGTCCAGCGCAAGGTAGTAGGCGCAGGAAAGCCCGGCGGGGCCGGAGCCGATGACGGCGACATTTTTGTCGCTGTAATCGTGGCGCTTTTCGGGGATGAAGCGGTTTGTGCTCTTAAGCTCTTGGTCGGCGATGAATTTTTTGATTTCGTCGATGGCGAGGGGCAGGTCAAATTCACTGCGGGTACACTCGTTTTCGCAGTTGTGGGGGCAAATTCTGCCGCAGACCGCCGGGAAGGGGTTTTCTTTTTTGATAAGCTCCAAGGCGTCAAGGTATTTGCCCTGAGAGGCAAGCTTTATGTAGCCCTGAACGGCGATGTGGGCGGGGCAGGCGGTTTTGCAGGGGGCTGTGCCTGTTTCGGCAACGGTGACGCGGTTGTCACGGTATTCCGGGTTCCACTGCTCGCGACCCCATTCGTGGTCGTCGGGTCCAAGAGTTTTCGGCACAACAATGGGTGTGGTGGTGCAGATTTTTTGACCCAGCTTCAGTGCGTCGCCGGGGCAGTTTTCGATGCACTGACCGCAGGCAACGCAGTTTTCCGTGTCGATTTTTGCAACGTAGTTGCAGTTTGACATGTTGGGGGTGTTAAAGTATTGGGAGGTGCGCAGCGCAAAGCAGGAACAACGGCAGCAGTTGCAGATTGCGAAGATTTTGTTGGGGCCGTCGATGTTTGTAACCTGATGCATCAGCCCGTTTTCTTCGGCTTTTTTGAAGATGTCAAGAGCTTCCTGCTTTGTAATTCTTCTGGTTTTGCCTGTGCGGATGGTGGACTCGGCAGTGGGACCGACGATGACGCACATGTCTTTTGCAAGGTGACCACAGCCCTCCCCCACCAAGCGGCGTGAAACACGGCATTCGCAGTCGCCAACGGAAATGCTGGGGCTGTATTTGTCCAGCCAATAGGTGATTTCCTCGTGGGAGGCAATTCTGGTTTGACCGTCCAGCGCGGTTTGGATGGGGATAACCCGCATTGGGCCGTAGCCACGGGGGACGTTTGGCACAAGCTTGCCCATGCGAATTCTGGTGTATTCTTCAAAAGCCCGTGCGATTTCGGGATGTGCCTCCACTTGGGGAATGTCCGCAACCATAAGCTCAAAAACGCCGGGGACGAAGGTGAGAATAATAAATTCGTCCTTTCCGTCGGTGGTTTTTGACTCAACAATTCCAACATCCTCAAGCAGTCGCATCATTTCGTAGGTTTCTTCCACAGATTTGCCGCAGCGCTCCGCAATTGCCTCTGTGGTCATGTATTGGCGCAAGTCCATTTTTAGAGCAACGTCAGCCATTTCGTCTGTTACTACGCAGGCAAGCCCGTAGTATTCGGGGGCAGTTTCCTTAAGAGGAGCATCCGGCATGCTTCGAATTAGGTTTGCCAATTCGACGATTTTTTCTCTCATATAAACTCACCTTTCAAAATTGTATTTCCCCTTATAGTATATAAGCCAACTGATATGCTCAGAATATCATTAAAATATTGTGTAGTCAATGATTGTATGGCTATTTTGCCCAGCTTTATTATCCGTTCCATATTAACAAAACCCGTTTTGCACAAGCCCTTGATTTCGCTTTCCCGCCCTTATAGTCCCCAACAAAATAGGCGAAGCCGAATGCTCGGCTTCGCCTGTTTTTTATGTTTTTGTCAGCCTTTTTGCAGGGGCTTTGCAGGCTTTGGGTGCTATCCTGCCGATGCGGCTGCGTCGGCGGCGGCTTTGTCAAACCACGCTCTTGCAACTCTTAGCATTATTTGGTGGC
>JAVVZC010000156.1:0-3541 GCA_036650755.1 Oscillospiraceae bacterium | reverse complement strand
GCGTAAAAGCCGCCGTCCGCAAGAAGTGCTTCGTGGGTGCCCCGCTCGATTATGCAGCCGTCCCGCATGACGAGAATAAGGTCGGCGCTTTTGATGGTTGACAGACGATGGGCGATTATGAAGGAGGTGCGACCCTCTGTCAGCTTATCCATTGCCTTTTGAATTTGAATTTCCGTGCGTGTATCAACGGAGCTTGTGGCTTCGTCAAGAATTAGCAGAGGCGCGTTTTCGATGATGGCGCGGGCGATTGTAAGGAGCTGGCGCTGACCCGCGGAAAGACTGGCGGAGTCGCCCAAAACGGTGTCGTAGCCCTCGGGCAGTGTGCGGATGTAGTGGTGGAGCCCAACCGCCTTGCAGGCATTTTTTACGTCCTCGTCCGTTACGCCCTTTTTGCTAAAGGTGATGTTGTCGCGAATTGTGCCCTCGAAAAGCCAAGTGTCCTGCAAAACCATGCAGAACTGGTTGTGAACGCACTCACGGGTCATTTGGCTGATGGGAATGCCGTCAACCAAAATTTCGCCGCCGTTAAGCTCATAAAAACGCATGAGCAGGTTTACGATGGTGGTTTTTCCACTGCCTGTGGGGCCAACGATTGCAATTTTTTGTCCCGGCAGGGCGTGGGCGGAAAAATCCTTGATGATTTCCCGCTCGGGGGTGTAGCTGAAATGCACGTCGTTAAATTCCACCTCGCCACCGGCGCTGTGGCAGGAAACTGCCTCAGAGCCTTCGGGGGAAAGCTCGGTTTCGTCCAAAAATTCGAACACGCGTTCGGATGCCGCGGCGGTGGATTGAAGGGTTGTGAGAGATTGGGCAAGCTGGGCAAGGGGCTGGGTGAAAAAGCGGATATAGACCATGAAAGCAACAATAACGCCGAAGCTGATGTCCCCATTCATCGCCAAGGCACCGCCCGTAACGCAAACCGCAACGTAGCCGATGTTGCCGATAAAGTTCATCAGCGGCATCATAATGCCGGAGATAAATTGGGATTTCCAAGCGCTTTTGTAGAGCCTTTCGTTGGTTTCGTTGAAGGTGTCAAGGGACTGCTGCTCGCCGTTGTAGGCACGGACGATGTTCAGCCCGGAATAGGTTTCCTCGATGTGACCGTTGATTTTGCCAAGCTCCTGCTGCTGGGCGGTGAAGTATTTTTGGGATTTGCTCATAATGAGCATCATAAGCCCAAAGCCGATGATGGTGGAGCCGATGGCGGCAAGGGTCATAATGCCGTTTGTTGCAATCATCATGGTGAGGGAGCCGATGAAAAGCGCGGCGGCGCTTGTCAATTGACCAACGCTCATGTTCAGGGTTTGACCGATGGTGTCAACGTCGTTTGTAACACGGCTCAAAACGTCGCCGTAGCTGACGGTGTCGAAGTATTTGAGGGGCAGACGGTTGATTTTTTCGCTGATGTCCTGACGCATGGATTTTGCCAGCCTGTGGGTGACGGTTGCCATGATGTAGCCCTGAATATAGGCGCAAAGTGCGCCCACGCCATATAAAATCGCAAGGGTGGCGGCGATTTTCAGGACGGCGGGCAGGTCAATGCCCGTCATTATGCCCGCACCGATTAAATCCGTTATTTTGCGGAGCTGCTCGGGTCCGATAATGGTGAAGATTGCGCCCGCGGCGGAGAGAACAAAGGCGACGATGATTGCGGGAGCATAGGGGCGGCAGAAGGATATGAAGCGGGAAAATGCCGCCTTAAGGTTTTTTGGCTTTTCGGCGGCGGCGAATTGACGTGCCGCGGGGCCGTGTCCCATTGGACCTTTCTTTGGAGTGTTATCCATTGACTAATTCCTCCTCTGAAAGCTGTGATAGCGCAATTTCGCGGTAGACCTCGCAATTATTCATAAGCTCCTTGTGACTGCCTATGCCAACAACCTCGCCGCTTTCCAAAACGATAATTTTGTCGGCGTCACGGATGGTGCCGATGCGCTGGGCGACAATAAGGTTTGTTGTGTCGGAAAGCTCCGATTTTAGGGCGGCGCGAAGATTTTTGTCGGTGCTGTAGTCAAGTGCGGAGAATGAATCGTCAAAGATGATGATTTCCGGGTCACGGCAGACGGCACGGGCAATGCAGAGCCGCTGTTTTTGACCGCCGGAAACGTTTGTGCCTCCTTGGGAGATTGGGGCGTCGTAGCCCTCGGGCATTTCCTCGACAAAATCGGCGCTTTGGGCGATTTTTACGGCGCTTTGGATGGCGGCAAGGGAAGGCTCCGGCTTTCCGTTTTCGCCGAAGGCGACGTTTGATGCCACAGTGCCCGTGAATAGCACGGAGCGCTGGGGCACATAGCCCAATTTGTTGCGAAGCTGGGCTTGGGTGTATTCGCGGACGTTAACGCCGTCCACCAAAACCTCGCCCTCCGTTGCGTCGTAAAAGCGGGGGATAAGGTTGATAATGGTGCTTTTTCCACAGCCTGTGGAGCCGATAAAGGCGATGGTTTCGCCCTTGTTTGCCTTGAAGCTCACGTTGCGGATAACGTAATCCTCGGCGTGGGGATATTTGAAGCTGACGTTTTTGAATTCAACCTCGCCGCAGGCGTTGGGTGTTTCGGAAACGCCCTGTCCGTCACGGACGGCGACCTTGGTGCCCAAAACCTCGTTGATACGGTGGGCGGAAACCGCCACTCGGGGCAGCATGATGAAAATCATGGTGAGCATCATAAACGCCATGACAACCTGCATTGCATAGGAGGAAAAGACCAACATGCTGGAAAAAAGACCCATTTTGTCCGCCAAGCCTGCGCCGTCGATAAGGGCGGCACCAATCCAATAGACGGCAAGGGTAAGCCCATTCATTATAATGGTCATGCAGGGCATCATGACAGCCATGATGCGGGAGGTGAACAGGTTGTTGTCCATGAGGGCGGTGTTCACGTCGTCAAACTTTCCCTGCTGATAATTTTCGGCGTTGTAGGCGCGGATAACCCGCAGACCGGTAAGGTTTTCACGGGTGAGGCGGTTCAGCCCATCGGTGAGGGACTGAATGCGCTTGAAGCGGGGGATGACAAAAATTGAGATGGTGGTGACAACCACAAGCAGAAAAATAACGGCGACGGCTGTTGCGGTTGTCCACTGCCAGCCCTGACCGGAGATTTTTGCGATTGCCCAAACCGCCATGATGGGGGCTTTTATCATCACTTGAAGTCCCATTGCGATAAGCATTTGGACTTGGGTGATGTCGTTTGTGGAGCGGGTGATAAGGCTGGGGGTTGAAAAGCGATTGATTTCACCCAAGGAGAAGGACTGAACCTTTTGGAAAACCGAGGAGCGGAGCCTTTTTGAGAAGCCCGCGGCAATTCTGGCGGCAAGATAGCCGACGATGATGGAGGTTGCAAGGCTAAAAAGGGCACAGAGAAGCATTTTTCCGCCGGCAAGCCAGATTTCGGAAATAAGGCTTCCGGGGGTTTGGATGAGCATCGTGATTTGCTTCATGTAGTCCGGCAGACGGAGGTCGAGGAACACCTGGAGAGCAACAAAGGCGGTGCTGATAATCGCCATAAGCAGCTCTATCCGAGACATTCGTTTAAGGAGTTTTAACATA
>JAVVZC010000155.1:0-3542 GCA_036650755.1 Oscillospiraceae bacterium | reverse complement strand
TTTTAGCACTCGCCGCAGCCGCCTGCGGATTTGATTTTAACTCTCAGCTTATCCTCTTTTGAAATTTTCTCCCTGCCGTTAAGGTAGCGCTTTAGCACTTGGGGCACCAGCACGGAGCCGTCCTCCTGCTGATATTGCTCAACAATTGCGGGGATTAGGCGGCTTGTTGCCAGCCCGGAGCCGTTAAGGGTGTTGCAAAATTCGATTTTGCCGCTGTCCTCACGGCGGAAGCGGATTTGACCACGGCGTGCCTGATAATCACGGGCGTTGCTGACGGAGGAAACTTCTTTGAAGCCGCCCATGGAGGGGATTTTGACCTCAATATCGTAGGTGCGCGCCATGGATGCGGAGCAGTCGCCGGCGGCAAGCTTCACCGTGCGGAAGGAAAGTCCCAGATTGCGGACAAGGGTTTCCGCCTTTGCTACCAGCTCCTCAAAAGCCGCGTTGGAGTCCTCGGGCTTGGTGACTTGGAACATTTCCACCTTGTTGAACTGATGACCTCTAATCATGCCACGCTCCTCGGCGCGGGAGGAACCCGCCTCCATGCGGTAGCAGGGTGAATAGGCAACATATTTGCAGGGCAAATCCGCTTCGGTCAAAATCTCGTCGCGGTGAAGGCTGGCGAGAGCGGTTTCGGCGGTGGGAAGCATGAAATGGGGCTGCTGGTCGGCGTCGCTTGTGACCATGTAGACCTCATCCTTAAATTTTGGGAACTGTCCGGCGGTTACGCCGCACTCATAGCCCAGCATGTGGGGAACCATGAGAAATTCGTAGCCGTCCATGACGTGGGTGTCGATAAAATAGCTGAGCAGTGCCCATTCAAGGCGGGCGCCCATGCCCCGATAAATCCAATAGCCGTTGCCGGAAAGCTTTGCGCCACGGGGATAATCGATCATTCCAAGGTCGGTGCAAAGATCCACGTGGTTTTTCGGCTCAAAGCCGCGAGGTGCAACGCCCCCAACATAGCAGGTGGGTTTGTTGTTTTCCTTGCCGCCAGCCACAAGATCCGGGTCGGGCAGGTTGGGAAGCCCCAGCATCAAGTCGTTGTATTCGTCCTCAATTTCACGAAGCTTGCCGTCAAACGCCTTAATTTCTTCCTTAAGGCTGTTCATTTTTTCGATTACGGCGTCCGCGTTGCCGCCGCTGCTTTTAAGCTGTCCAATCTCCTTGGACGCCTTGTTTTGCTCACTTTTTGCGCTCTCGGTCTTGCCGATAAGCTCACGGCGAAGGGTGTCCAGCTCCAAAATTCTGTCAATCGCCACGTCGCAGTCGATAAGTCTGCCCTTTAGGCGGGTTTTCACGTCCTCCGGGTTTTCGCGAATGATTTTTATGTCCAACATAAATTTGTCCTCCTTGAATAAATCAAAAATGTTTAATGTTTTTTGTTCTCAATAATCTGAATTCGAGCTTCCAACTCGTCCAGCCTGCCGTAAATCTGCTCAATTTGTGTGCCGTGTTCTTGGCTATATTTGCTAATTTCTTCTGAACTGCGCTTGGTTTGCGCAAAGTATGAGAGTAAAACTATGCTCACAACCGCCGCAAGCAGCACAATCAGATAGGGCAAAATCGGGTAGGGCTTTTGCGGATTTTCCTTATCCTTTTTGTTCAATTGCTTCCGCCTCCCTTGACGCCGCCAAAGCTGACCAGGGCGTCAATCAAGGCTTCCCTGTCGTCACTGCCGTAAAACTCCAGCTCAATCATGCCTTTTTTGCGTCCATCCTTGATGATGACCTTCCTGCCAAGGCTTGTAGTGAGCCTTTTTTCGGCTTCGGCGATGTAATTTACCGTGATTTCAGGAGTTTCTTCCTTTGCTTCGGCTTTTTCCTTGTCATTTAACAGCTTTGCCGCCAAATTTTCCGTTTGACGGACGGATAAGCCTTCGTCCACCACGCGGCTTGCAATGCGGAGCTGCTCGCCTTCATCCTTGATTGAAAGCAGGCTTCGGGCATGACCGGCGGACAAATCGCCATCCTCCACCATTGCCAAAACCGGGGGCGTCAGGCTAAGCAGCCGCAGGGCGTTTGCCACTGCGGGTCTTGATTTTCCAACGCTTTGGGAGGCTTCCTCTTGGGTCATTTTGTAGTCATCCATCAGTGTGCGGTAGCCTTTTGCTTCCTCGATGGGGTTCAAATCCTCACGCTGAAGGTTTTCCACCAGCGCCAGCTCCATGGCTCGGCGGTCGTCCGCCGTTATTACCCGAACGGGCACCTCGCTAAGTCCCGCCAGCCGCGCCGCCCGCCATCTGCGTTCTCCGGCGATAATTTGAAAATATCCCGAATCCAAGCGCCGAACGGTGATGGGCTGAATCATTCCAAACTTTGAAATTGAGTCCGCCAGCTCCGTAAGCGCCGCCTCGTCAAAATAACTGCGTGGCTGTTCTCTCCGTGGCTCCACCTTTTCGATGGGCACATTCAGGGAGCCGCCCGGGTCGCCGCCCAAGCTATCCTCGCCAAAAAGCGCTCCCAGCCCCGTTCCAAGTCCTCTTTTATGTATTTTTTCGGTCATATTGACCTCCCTCGTTCGCATATATGTAGAATACTACTTAATATTATTGCCGTCTCTGCTCAAAAAGCCGCTTAAGCCTGCTTTTTGAGGAATTCGCTGGCAAGCTTTAGGTATGCGCGGCTGCCCTTTGAAATTTTGTCGTAGGCGATTATGGGCTTTCCGTGGCTTGGCGCCTCGCTAAGTCTAACATTGCGGGGGATTTTTGTATCGAAAACCTTGTCACCGAAGAACTTTTTGATTTCCGCTTCCACCTCTTGGGAAAGATTTGTGCGGCTATCGTACATTGTCAGCACAATTCCCTCTAAAAAAAGCTCCGTATTCAGCCTTTTGTTCACGGTTTTCACCGTGTTCATCAGGTCTGTCAGCCCCTCCAGCGCGAAATATTCGCACTGCACCGGCACCAAAACGCTGTCCGCCGTGCAAAGTGCGTTTAAGGTTAGGAGCTCAAGGGAAGGCGGGCAGTCAATGAATATGTAGTCGTATTTGCTTTTTATGGGTTCCAGCGCCTGTTTTAGGATGAATTCCCGCTGTGGGTCGCTGACAAGCTCAATTAAAGCTCCCGAAAGCTCCCGATTTGCGGGGATTATGTCGCCGTATTTGGATTTTATCACTGCGGCTTCCGCATTTTCGCCATTCATTATAATGTCGTAGGTGTTCGGTCTTGCGTGTTTGTCAACTCCCAAACCCGAGGTGCAGTTGCCCTGAGGGTCGCAGTCGATAATCAGCACCTTTTTGTTCCGAAGGTGCAGCCCGTAGCTGAGATTTATGCAGGTGGTTGTCTTGCCGACGCCGCCCTTTTGGTTCACGACTGCTATAGTTTTGCTCATTTGCACTCTCCCCCGAACCGTTTTTCGTCTTTTTCGCCTTTTTCCCGGACAATTTTGTGTGTTTGCGGGAAAAATCAAGACTTTTTCGTCTGTGTGTGCGACTATTATAACAGTATCCCCAGCGGTTTTCAATGACTTATTGCACAATCTTTTCCCCGCTTTTTAATCGTTTCTACGGAATGTTTCACGTGAAACATTCCGTAGAAATTG
>JAVVZC010000154.1:0-3614 GCA_036650755.1 Oscillospiraceae bacterium | reverse complement strand
AATTATTTGGTGCCGAAAATGCGGTCGCCCGCGTCGCCAAGACCGGGGACAATGTAGCTGTGCTCGTTAAGCTTTTCGTCCATGGCGGCGATGAAGATGTCAACATCCGGGTGCTCGTCCTGAACCTTTTTGACGCCCTCGGGCACGCCGATGATGCACATCAGCTTGATGCTTTTGCAGCCGTATTCCTTGATGAAGGAGATTGCGGCGGCGGCGCTTCCGCCTGTTGCCAGCATGGGGTCAACGATGATAACGTCACGCTCGCTGATGTCGGTGGGCATTTTGCAGTAGTATTTGACGGGCAAAAGTGTTTCCGGGTCACGGAAAAGCCCGATATGTCCCACCTTTGCGTTGGGAATCATTGTGAGCATGCCATCAACCATGCCAAGTCCGGCACGGAGAATGGGGACAACGGCAAGCTTTTTGCCGGCGATGCGCTTGACCTTTGCCCGCGCCACAGGGGTTTCGATTTCGACTTCCTCAAGGGGCAGGTCGCGGGTTGCCTCGTAGCACATCAGTGTTGCCACCTCGGAAACAAGCTCGCGGAATTCCTTAACGCTGGTGTCCTTGTTGCGCATAATGGACAGCTTGTGCTGAATAAGCGGATGGTCGAACACGGTTACCTTACTCATAATAATCTCCCTTATATGTTTTTTTCGTTTGTTAGCTTTGTTTAAGAACTCTTTCCTGACGCTCCCGCTCCGCCTGAGAAAGCCGCAAATAAAGTGGCAAAAGCTCATGTACGGATTGGGTGGGCGCTCTTTTTGCCGCTTGGCAAACGCCAAAGGCGGTTTGGAAAAGCAGAGGCTCCGGCGCGAGAATGGCGTCAAGCTGAAACTTTTCCAAAACATTATAGCACAGCTTTGCTCCATCTCCAACAACAAATATGGTCTTTTTCAGTTTTTTTAGCTCCAGCGCCAATTCTTCGCCGCCAATTGCCCTGTCCGGGCACAAACGTTGGGGAATTCCCGCCTTGATTTCGAAAAGTCCGTTGTAAAACTGCTGGCGGCGGGCGTCCATTGCACAGCAAATAATGCTGCCCTCCGGCGCTGTAAGCCCGTTATAAGCCATGGCTTCAAGGGTTGAAACGCCGCAAACCGGTTTTTCCGCCGCCCAAGCAAGCCCCTTGACCGCCGAAACGCCGATGCGGACGCCTGTAAAGGAGCCGGGTCCGTGGGCAACGGCGATAATGTCCATGTCGGCGATGGAAAGCCCAAGGTTTTTCAGCAAAGCCTCAACCATGGGCAGGAGGGTGCGGCTGTGGGTCAGCCCGCTGTTTTGATAATATTGACCCAGCAGTCCCGTTTCGTCGCAAATTGCGACGGACGCCGCCTTGGCACTGGATTCAAGCCCTAAAATTTTCATAATGCTTTTGCCCCCTTAAGGGTGATTTTTCTTTGGTTTTCGGAAAGCTTTTCGATGAGGACGGAAATTTCCGTGCCGTCAAAGGCGTCCCCCACGTTTTCGCTCCATTCCACCACGCAAACGCCGTTTCGGGCAAGATAATCCTCCCAGCCGATATCAAAAAGCTCGTCGGAGGAGCCAAGGCGATACATGTCGAAATGAAAAAGCTCCATGTCGCCCTCATATTCGTTCACGATGGTAAAGGTGGGGCTGGTGACACGGTTTTTGGAGTTTAGCCCCCGTGCCATGCCCCGCACAAAAGCGGTTTTGCCCGCGCCCAAATCGCCGTACATGGCGACAACACTGCCGGGGACAAGAGTTTTTGCCAGCGTTTCACCGGCGTTTTCCGTTTCGGCAGCGGAATTTGTAAAAATTTCCATAATTTTTTCCTCTAAAGCTCCAAGTTGGCATAGGCGTTCAAATCGGAAGCGCCCCGAGTGCCCGCCAAAAATTCGTAATAGCCCTGACAGCCGATCATTGCGGCATTGTCCCCGCAAAGTGACAGCGGGGGCACAAAAAGCTCAATGCCCTCTTTTTCCGCGGCAAGTCGAAAATCCTCACGGATGCGCGAGTTTGCGGCAACGCCGCCCGCAACGGCGATTTTTTTGTAGTTCAGCTCCCGAGAAAGCGCCATTGTTCGTGGCACCAAGCTATCGGAAACGGCGCGGCAAAAGGAGGCGCAAAGTGAGGCTTTGTCGATGGCTTCGCCCTTTTGCTCTGCGTTGTGGACAAGGTTAACAACCGAGGTTTTGAGCCCGGAAAAGCTCATGTCGTAGGGGTTTCCATCAACATGGGCACGGGGCAGGGGGTATTTTGTGTCGTCGCCCTGCTTTGAAAGCTCGTCCACAGGCTTGCCGCCGGGATAGGGCAGTCCCAAAACTCTGGCGGTTTTGTCAAAGCATTCGCCCGCCGCGTCGTCCCGAGTCGCGCCCAGAATTTTCATGTCGGTGTAGCCCCGAACATCCACCAAAAGTGTGTTGCCGCCGGAGATTGCAAGGCACAAAAAGGGCGGCTCAAGCTCAGGAAAAGCTATGTAGTTTGCGGCGATGTGACCCTTGATGTGGTGAACCGGCACAAGGGGAATGTTAAGCGCCAAGGCAAGGGATTTTGCAAAATTCACTCCCACCAAAACAGCGCCAATAAGCCCGGGGGCGTAGGTGACGGCGATGGCGTCCAGCTCTTTTTTTGTGATGCCCGCCTTTTCGATTGCGCTTTGGGCAAGCTGGGAAATGACCTCAACATGGCTCCGTGAGGCGATTTCGGGAACAACTCCGCCATAGAGGGCGTGAAGCTTGGCTTGGGAAAAAATTTGGTCACAGAGCACCCGCCTGCCGTTTTCGGTGATGGCGACGGCAGTTTCGTCGCAGGAGCTTTCAATGGACATTATCAGCATTTTTTTGTGTCCTCCCCGCTCATGAACAAGGTCATTAAAAGAGCGTTTTCTTTGGGTTTTTCGTAATAATCACGGCGCAGTCCCACTGGCTTAAAGCCGAAGCCGCTGTAAAGGGCGATGGCGGGGGCGTTGCTCTCCCGCACCTCAAGAGTGAGAAATGCAAGGCTTTTGCGGGTTCTTGCGATAAGCTCGCCGATGAGCGCCGCGGCGACCCCTTGGCGGCGAAACTTGGGCGACACCGCCACGTTTGAGATGTAGCCCTCGTCCAAAACGAAGGTCAGCCCCACATAGCCCAAAACCCGCTCCTCCCCATCCACCGCCGCAATGAAAACGCATTCCTCAAAATTCATTTGCTTTTCCAAAAGCGTGCGGCTCCAAGGCAGGGAAAAGCAAAGCTTTTCGATTTCCATTATATCGTCAATATGCCGATTTTCAACATCTTTTATTGTATAATTCATTATTTTGCCTCGAACCAAGATTTTCCCATATGGGCGTCCGCCCGAAGGGGCACGTCGTAGGAAACCACCCGCTCCATTTCCTCCTCAAGGCAGGCTTTAACCCGCTGGGCTTCGTCCTCGGGGCACTCCACGATAAGCTCATCGTGGATTTGCAAAATGAGCCGACCGGAAAGCCCCTCACGGAGCAGGCGCTGATGAACATTCACCATTGCAAGCTTGATAACGTCCGCCGCCGTGCCCTGAATGGGCGTGTTCAGCGCCACCCGCTCGCCAAAGCTGCGGGTAACGTGGTTTGAGGCGGAAAGCTCGGGCAGGGGGCGTTTCCGCCCAAAAAGCGTGGTGACAAAGCCGTCGGACTT
>JAVVZC010000153.1:0-3617 GCA_036650755.1 Oscillospiraceae bacterium | reverse complement strand
GCCCCGGTTCCCATGAGCAGTCTTTCCATGGAGTCGGGCAATGTGGTTATCCGCGGCGAGATTTTTGCAATTACCAGCCGTAAAATCGAAAAAAATGACGCTTGGGTGCTGTGCTTTGACATGACCGACTACACAGGCTCCATTCGCGTTTCAAAATATTTCCGCAAGGAGGACGACAAGGGTGCCCTCCAAACTCTTGCCGTGGGAATGTACCTCACCGTGTCCGGCAGTATCAACTACAACCGCTATGACGAGGACATTGCCCTAGACCCCAAAAACGTCATTCTTGGCAAAAAGCCTCAGCGTGAGGACAAGTCCGAGGACAAGCGGGTGGAGCTGCATCTCCACACCCGCTTCTCAACTCTTGACGCCCTGACCGACCCCACCGCCGCCATCAAGCAGGCGGCAGCTTGGGGGCATCCCGCAATCGCAATCACAGACCACGGCGTGTGTCAGGCATTCCCCGAGGCTTGGCAGGCGGGCAAAAAAGCGGGCATCAAAATCCTCTACGGCGTTGAGGGCTACTACATAAACGACGTGGACGACAAGCTTTGCATCTACGGCGAGGGCAAGGGACTGCTCTCCGACGAATATGTCGCCTTTGACATCGAAACCACCGGGCTTTCCGCAAACGACGACCGCATGACCGAGGTGGGCGCCGTTATTATCAGCAAGGGCGAAATTGCCCAGCGTTTCCAAACCTTTGTGAACCCGGGACGCCCAATTCCCCACCACATCACCGAGCTTACGGGCATCACCGACCGTGATGTTTTTGACGCCCCGGACGAGAAAAGTGTTTTCCAAAGCTTTGTGGAATTCGTCGGCGACCGCCCCCTTGTCGCCCACAACGCGGAGTTTGACATTGGCTTCATGACCGCAACGGCAAAGCGCTGTGGCATGGATTTTAACCCGGTTTTCATGGACACACTCACCCTTTCCCAGTGCCTTTTAACCGACCTTAAGCGCTTTAAGCTTGACCTTGTGGCGGGGCGCTTGGGTCTGCCCGACTTTAACCACCACCGCGCGGTGGACGACGCCATAACCTGCGGCCGCATTATGGCACGTTTTGTAAGCATGCTGGAGGAGCGGGGAATTACAAGGCGGGATGAGCTTGAAGCCTATACCCGCGCTCAGCGGAACGCAAACCCGAAATATGTCCGCCCCAAGCACATTATCCTGCTGGTAAAGAACAAAAAAGGTCTGAAAAACCTTTACGAAATGGTTTCCAAAGCACATTTGGAGCATTTTAAAAAGAACCCCATCATCCCCAAAAGTTTGCTTTTGCAATACCGTGAGGGGATTATCGTTGGCTCCGCCTGCGAGGCGGGGGAGATTTTTGACGCCATTGTCCGCCACAAAAGCGACGCTGAGATTGACAGGCTGGTTCAGCTTTACGACTACCTTGAAATTCAGCCCATCTGCAACAACTCCTTCATGATTGAAAACGGCACCGCCGAAAACGACGAGGCTCTGCGTGAGCTGAACCGCCGTGTGGTGGCGCTTGGAAATCGGCTGGGCAAGCCGGTTGTGGCAACGGGTGACGTGCATTTTCTTGACCCGGAGCAGGAGATTTACCGCCACATCCTCCTCACAGGCAAAAAATTTGCGGACGCGGACAAGCCCCTGCCCCTTTACCTAAAAACCACGGACGAAATGCTCAGCGAGTTTTCCTATTTGGGCGCCGAAAAGGCACGGCAGGTGGTCATCGAAAACCCCTGCGCAATCTCCGACCTCTGCGACGAAATTGAGCTTTTGCCCAAGGAGCTTTTCACCCCCACCATCGAAAATTCCGTGGAGGATTTGCAAAATCTGGTCTACGGCAAAATGCACGACCTCTACGGCGAAAACCCGCCGGAAATCGTCAGCAAGCGGGTCGAAACCGAGCTTACGGACATCATCAACTGCCACTATGACGTTATCTACATGTCGGCGCAAAAGCTGGTTGCAAACTCCTTGGAGGCGGGCTATTTGGTCGGCTCCCGAGGCAGTGTTGGCTCCTCCCTTGTTGCCTTTATGTCGGGCATTACGGAGGTCAACTCCCTGCCCGCCCACTATCGCTGCCCCAAGTGCAAATTTACGGATTTTGACTCCGGCAAAGCCTTTGGTTGCGGCGCTGATATGCCCGACAAGCTCTGCCCCGTCTGCGGCGAGCCCTTGGCGAAGGACGGCTTTGACATCCCCTTCGAAACCTTTTTGGGCTTCGGCGGCGGCAAGGTGCCCGATATCGACCTTAACTTTTCCGGCGAATATCAGTCTCGGGCGCACAAATACACCGAGGAGCTTTTCGGTCGTGACCACGTTTTCAAAGCGGGCACCATCGGCACCTTGGCGGAAAAAACAGCCTACGGCTATGTGAAAAACTACCTAAACGAGCACAACATGATTGTTACAAAAGCCGAGGAAAATCGGCTTTCCCAAGGTTGCGTCGGCGTGAAGCGCACCACGGGTCAGCACCCGGGCGGGCTTGTTATCATCCCCCAAAACATGGACGTTACGGATTTTTGCCCCGTTCAGCACCCGGCGGACGACCAAGACAGCGACATCATCACCACCCACTTCGAATATCACAGCATGGAGGCGAACCTCCTAAAGCTTGACGAGCTTGGTCACGACGACCCCACCATGATAAAAATGCTGGAGGATTTGACCGGTGAGGACGCAAAAAAAATCCCCTTGGACGACCCCCTAACCCGTGAAATTTTCTACTCCCCCGCTCCCTTGGGACTGCCCGACGACGACCCCATAATCGGCAAAACCGGCACCATCGGCATCCCCGAATTTGGCACCGGCTTCACTCGCGGCATGTTAAACGACACTCAGCCCAAGGAATTTGACGTTCTTGTTCGGCTTTCCGGCTTTTCCCACGGCACGGACGTGTGGCTGGGCAACGCCAAGGACCTTATCATGAGCGGCAAGGCAAGCGTTAAGGAAACCATCGGTTGCCGTGACGATATCATGCTCTACCTCATCTCCATGGGCATGGACGAGAAGCGCGCCTTCAAGTTTATGGAGGTTGTCCGCAAGGGCGCAATCCACAAGGGCAAGCCTTGGCCCGAGGGAATTGTTGAGGAAATGCAGTCTCTTGGCGTGCCGGAATGGTACATCGAGTCCTGCCGCCGCATCCAATATCTGTTCCCCAAGGCGCACGCCGTCGCCTATGTCATGATGGCGTTTCGCATCGCCTATTTCAAGGTTCACCACCCCCTTGCCTACTACAGCTGCTACTTCTACCGTCGGGCGGACAGCTTTGACGCGGAGGTTATGACAAGAGGCATCGAGCCTGTGCGCCAAAAAATCAAGGCGATTAAAAACGACCCCAACGCCAGCTCCAAGGATCAGGATATCCTGACAACCCTTGAGGCGGTCTATGAGTTTTACATGCGTGGCTTCGATTTTAAGCATATTGACCTCTACAAATCCGACGCCACAAGGTTTATAATCGAAGATAATTGCCTTATCCCCCCCTTCATCGGCGTTGCGGGTCTTGGCGAAACCGCCGCAAAGGATCTTGTAAAATGCCGTGAGGGCGGAAGAACCTTCATCTCCATAGACGAAGTCATGAGCGCCTGCCCAAAGGTCAGCCAGACCAGCATTGCACAACTAAAGTCCCTGGGAGC
>JAVVZC010000152.1:0-3637 GCA_036650755.1 Oscillospiraceae bacterium | reverse complement strand
AGGCTTTCGTCCATAAGGGCGGCACGCTTTGCCACATATTCCATGCAGCGGGAGGCGGAAAGGGTGGCGGAGTCTTCCCTGACCTCTATTGAAGGGATACCGGAGGGTCTATCGGTAAAGTCCGAAAAAAGCTCGTCAAGATCGCTGCCCAAGGAAGGGGACTTGGTGGGAGCGACTTCGGGCGCGGCGGGCGCAGCCTTAAGGGAAAACTCCGCAATTTGCTTTTCGCAGAGGTCGTGGGCGATTTCGATATCGGGATAGATGACGTTTTTGAAGCCGCCGTTGTCGTTGACATAAAGGCGCATCAGCCCGCTGATGTAGGAGGAAAGCTGCAAATCCACACAGGCGAAAAGGTAATCGCTGTATTGTTGATAGCTTTCAAAGGGAAGTCCCTCATCTCGGGGATTGAAAAGTTCGGCTTGACTTGGCATGGAGGTTCCTCCTTAAACGTCGGTGAATATGTAGCCGGCACCGCGAACGGTTTCGATTATACCGCTTTTGTCAGGGTCAATTTTTTTGCGCAGGTTTGAGATGTGAACCATAAGGGTGCGGACGTCGCCCAAGCTGTCGCTGTTCCAAACCGCCTCGTAGATTTGTTGGTAGAGGAGGAGAATGCCCGGGTGGCGGCTCATGTAATCCAAAAGCTCATATTCGATGGAGGAGAGGTCAATTTCCTCCGCCGCCCGAAGAACACGGTGGTGGACGGTGTCAATCATGAATTGACGGAAGCTGTGGATGCCGTTTGTGCTTTCAGGAGGGGCGCTTGCTTTTGTGCGGCGGATGATTGCTTCGGCACGGGCAAGCAGCTCATCAAAGCAGATGGGCTTAACCATGTAGTCGTCCCCGCCACTGCGGAGGGCGTTGATTTTTGTGGCGCTGTCATCAAGGCAGCTGACAAAGATTATGGGGCAGGTGCAGGCGTTGCGGATGGTTTTGCAAAGCTCATCACCCATCATGTCAGGCAAAACCATGTCAAGCAAAATGAGGTCGTAGGTGTTGTGCTCCAAAAGTGCCAAGGCGTCCGCACAGCAATATGCGGCATCAACCGAATACTCTGCATGGGTCAGAAGCATTTGGACGATGGTGGACAGCTCGGTGTCATCTTCAACCAAAAGTGTGCGATTCATATTTACCCCCCAATATTTGCATGTATGTCATTGCTTTTTTTTTGGTAAACAGGTATAATAAATGCGGATAAAGGTATATGGCAAGGAATTTTATTCAATTCTCTATACATTATAACATAGTAGATATTTTTTGACATAGCATTTTCTAAAAATACATTAAAAAATTTGTGCTTTTGAGGGGAAAACTGATGAAGAAAGCTAAAGTAACGGGAACTGTGTTGGGCGTTTCGGGATTTGCTTTGACCTTAGCTGCTTCGGTGTTGTCAATTTTCATCAGCACCGGCTACAACTTCTTGTTTCTAATCGGAACAATCTGCGGTCTTGCCCTAGTTTGCGCCGGGGCGTTTTACCTTTACAACGACCAAAAAAAACACCGGGCGGAGGAGCAGCAGATTGCTGCGCAAAAAGTTGATGAGCTGGAAACTCGGCTTGTGACTGAGCGCGCCGAAAACGAGGAAAAAATCCAACAAAGCATCGCGGCGGGGCGCGACGAAATCGAAAAATTTCGCCGTGTGCTTTCCCACCAGCTGAGAATGCCGCTCTCAATCGTTCAGGGCTATGTGGAAATCCTCTCCAAGGGCATAATCGAGGACGAAGCCGTTCGTCAGGACTATTTGGAAAAAATCCTTGAGCGCACACGCAGCATCGGCGAAGTCATCACAAGGCAGTTCTCCGTTTACCGCAGCTCGGAGGAGGTTCCCGCGGTTCTCCGCAAGGTGGACATCATCCACCTGCTCAATCGTGCGGGTGAGGACATGCAAACCATCGCCCGTTCACAGGGCATAAAAATTCAGGTGCTATCCACTGAGGACAGCTTCATAATGGACGCCGACGAGGAGCAGCTGAACAAGGTGGTTTTCAACATCCTGGAAAACTCCATCAAATACATGGGACGCGAGGGCATGATAACAATCTACACCGAGCTTTCCGACGACAAGCTTACAATCACCTTCAAGGACGACGGCGTTGGTCTTGAAGCGGAGCAGACCGCCCACATTTTCGAAGCGGACTACCAAGGCTCCAACAAAAACGGCGGCAACGGGCTTGGGCTCTATCTCGCCAGTCGGGCGGCGGAGGCACACGGCGGCACAATCAGCGCCGAGAGCGATATTGGCAGGGGCATGACCATCCGAATGACCCTTCCCCGTTACAAAGTTCGGCAAAGCCACCCGGTTCAGGAATAAGCCACCACCCCAACATCACAAAGGGTCTTGAAACATCAAGACCCTTTTTTTATGTGGAATTTCCAAGCTATGTAGCGCTTATGCCCAGACGCTTTGCAAAAGCCTTCATGGCGAAGCTGAATTTTTCCCAAGGTGCCAATGTTATCTGCAAGGGGTCGCCATCACGGATATGCAGGGTGCGGCGGATTTCCTTTGGAATAACCACACGACCCAAGTCGTCAATTCGGCGCACAATTCCGGTTGCCTTCATATAAAAACCTCCCGCGCTTTCGCGCAAATAATTTGTCACAAATTGCTTACAGCATTATTCTCTGTCAAATTTTGATGATTATTCTTTCGCCTCAAACATTGCAAAAAGATTTTTTGCAAGCTTTTTTTCGGTGTGACAGGGAAGCTGACGGGCAGTCGGGTATATTTCTTGATGTATGGCGAAAATAATGATACAATACACAGCATGCTTGGAAATTCAAAAAGGAGGGCTGAATATTGAAAAATTCAAAGAACAACATTGAGTTCGAGGTAAAGGAAAAAGGAGAGCTTTTGGACAGCGTGCGCCGTGAGCTTTCGGGAATGCCCGCCGGGAAGGTGAAGTCACTTTTGGAGCATCGGCTCATTTCCGTGGACGGGGTCGTAACCTCAAAATATAATTTTCCCCTTAAGCCGGGGCAAATAATAAGCGTGAAGCAAACGGTGGGAAAGTCCTATCACTCGCCGCTACAGGTGATTTATGAGGACGAGGATTTGCTGGCGGTGGACAAGCCGGCGAACCTGCTTTCCGTCTCCACGGACACCGAAAAGGAGCGCACAGCGTTTCGCATGCTGCTGGATGCGGGCATGGGGCCGCTCTATATCGTACATCGGCTGGACAGAGAAACCTCCGGCGTGCTGCTTTTTGCAAAAAGCGCGGAGATGTGTACAAAGCTGCAATACGCTTGGCAGGAGACACGTCGGCGGGAATACATCGCCATCTGCGAGGGCGTTTTTGAGGAAAAGTCGGGGCGTTGCGACAGCCTGCTTCGGGAAACGGAAAGCCACCTTGTCTATTCCGTGACTTCCGGCGAGGGCAAGCGTGCCATCACAAACTATGAGGTGCTGCGTGAAAACTCAAAGTATTCCTATTTGCGGGTGAACATCGAAACCGGGCGGAAAAACCAAATTCGGGTGCATATGAAGGATTTGGGGCATCCGGTGGTGGGTGACAAAAAATACGGCGCAAAGGGGAGTCCGTTGGGGCGGCTGGGGCTGCATGCGGGGCTTTTGGAGATTACGCACCCCAGAACCGGGGAGCAGGTGGTTATTAAGGCGGCACCGGAGAGGAAGCTGAGG
>JAVVZC010000151.1:0-3676 GCA_036650755.1 Oscillospiraceae bacterium | reverse complement strand
ATTACGCTTCCCCGAAATAATACCCCACACCCCACTTGGTGTTAAAGCACTTCGGGTCCGCCGGATTTATCTCCAGCTTCTCCCTCAGCCTGCGTATGTGTACATCAACCGTGCGCACATCGCCCTGATAATCCACTCCCCAAACCAAATCCAGCAGCCGCTCACGGCTGTAAACCTTGCCCGGATTGCGCATTAAAAGCTCCGCAAGATTGAACTCCTTTGCGGTCAGGTCAACGGGAACCCCGTCCTTCAGCGCCAAACGGCGTGAGGGATCAAGGGTGATGTGGCGAATGGAAAGCCGCTCACTCTTTTCGCCCGCAAGCTTTGCACTGCGGCGGAGGAGGGCGCGAATTCTTGCTTTAAGCTCCAAAATGTTGAAGGGCTTTGTGATGTAGTCGTCCGCGCCGTATTCGAAGCCGATAAGCTTGTCCGTGTCCTCGCTCCGGGCGGTTAGCATGATGATTGGCACAGCGGATTTTTCACGAATTTGCATACAGGCTTCAAGCCCGCTCAGCTTTGGCATCATAAGGTCCAGCAGGATAAGGTCATAGCTGCCGCTATTTGCCATTTCAACGGCGCGTTCGCCGTCATAGCAGTCGTCAACCTCATAGCCCTCATTTTCCAGATTGAATTTTATGCCCTTAACCAAGAGCTTTTCGTCGTCCACCACAAGAATTTTCATGGTTTTGCCCCCTTATACGGTGATTAGATTTTTTATGTCCTCATATTTTGCCGCGCCAATGCCGGAAACGTCCAAAATGTTGGAAATGTGGGTGAAGGCTCCGTATTTCACACGGTAGCTGATTATTTTTTCCGCAAGGGAGGCGCCCACTCCGGGAAGTTCGCAAAGTGTTTTGGCGTCGGCGGTGTTTATGTTGATGAGCGGAGCGGCAGTGTTTGCGGGAAGCTGTGGCGGCGCTGTCTGCTCCCCGCTTGGGGCGGGGAAGGCGTTTTCAGGGTCGCTTTGAAGGGTCAGGGCGGCGCTTCCCGACGCCTGTCCCGTGACAGAGATGACAATTGCGGTCATGATGAAAAAGAAGCATATGACAATGGAGGCAATTTCGGCTCGGCTAAGTTTCATAATTGAGACCCCTCGGCTGGTATTTTGGGCGCAGTTTATATTTGCTGTTGCTTTTCGCGGGATTTGTTCGTATAATGGGAATGATATTTTGCCCCATAATTACAACTATACATAATAATAACATAGTTTCGCGGAGATGAATATGAAAAAATTTAAGTTTTTGGCTAATATCCTCTTAATTTCTATGCTGTTGTCGATTTTTGCTCTGCCGACGGCATTTGCTCTTGAGGACCCCGCTCCCGGCTCCAACGCCGTGATGCTTTTAGACGTTGCTTCCGGCGCCGCCGTCTACGCAAAAAACCCCGACGCAAAGGTCGCCCCCGCCAGTCTCACAAAAATCATGACCGTTCTGCTTGCTGTGGAGTCCATTGAGCGGGGCGAAACCGCCCTCACCGACATGGTCACCGCAAGCCCCAACGTCGCCGCAGATTTGGAGGAGGACAGCAGCACCTCAAAAATTGTCCCGGGCGAAATTTTCACCCTTGAGCAGCTCCTCTATTGCGCAATGCTTGCCTCTGCAAACGACGCCTGCAACGCCATTGCCGAGCACATCAGCGGCAACGTTCCCGCCTTTGTGCTCCTAATGAACGCCCGTGCCGCGGAGCTTGGCTGTGTTGGGACAAGCTTTGCAAACCCAAACGGACTGCCCGCCCCCACTCACTACACCACCGCAAAGGATTTTTCTCTCATCTCACTTGAAGCCGTCTCCCACCCTCTGTTTATGGAAATCTGCAACACAAAAACAGCCACCATCCCCGCCACAAACAAGTCCGAGCTTCGCAAGCTCTCCAACACCAACGGACTTATCAACAAGGATTCTGTCCCCTACCCCGGCTATGCCTATGAATTCGCCGCCGGCGTCAAAACAGGTCACACCGACGAAGCGGGCTACTGCCTTGTTTCCACCGCAAAAAAAGACGGCGTTTCCCTGCTCTGCGTCGTAATGGGCGGCAAGGCTGTGAGCAAGGGCGGAACCTCCATGGAGTTTGGCAGTTTCACCGACAGCATCAAGCTCTACAACTGGGCATTCAACAATTTCAGCTACCGTGACATCCTTAAATCCACGGAGCTGGTTGCGGAAATCCCCGTTTCCATGGGCAGTGACGCGGATGTTGTCACCGTCCACCCCCAAGCGGCGATTAAGGCGCTTTTGCCCAACGACGAGGATTTGGGCACCTACAAGCAAAACGTCAAAATATTCAGCCAGGACTCGGGCGAAAAGCTAATCGCTCCCGTTGGAGCCGGCACGGTTTTGGGCGAAATCACAGTGGAGCGGGACGGCGTCATCTACGGCACAACCCAGCTTGTGGCTTCCTCCTCCGTTGACCTCAGCTATTCAAGCTTTATCAAGGCGCAGGTTCTCAAAACTCTCAAAAACCCCTTTGTAATCATCTTCATTCTTGTGGTTTTGGCGCTTTTCGCGCTCTACATCTTCACCGTTGTCCGTTACCGCAGGGCGAGAAAAGCCCAGCGTCAGCCCCAAATCCCCGACGCCCCAAAGCAAAATCTCCCCCCGAAGCGGCAAGCGGCAAAAGTTCCCGCAATGGCGGCGGCACCCGCAAAGCCGGCTGAGCTCAGCTTCTTCACCCCCGACGAGGAGGACGAAGCCCCTGCCGAGTCTTATGAGCCGGAGCCGGAAATCCAAGCCACCCAAACCGACGAGAGCAAGGCAGAGCACGACTATTTCGCAGAATTTTTCGGAAAGAAATAACTGCTTTCCACAAAATACAAAAACAAAAGACCGTCAAAGCCACGCTTTGACGGTCTTTGAAAAAAGGAGTTCACTATGAAGGACACATTTGCATTTATCGGAGCGGGAAACATGGGCGGCGCTGTCGCTCGGGCAGTTTGCCGCGCGGGCGCGCCGGAGCGTGTTATAATTTTTGACAAAAGCAGTGAGAAAACCTCTCAGCTTTCGGAGCAAAGCGGCTGCCTTGTGGCTGAAAGCGCCGAAGCGGCGGTTCGTGCCGCCCATTTTGTTTTTATGTGCGTTAAGCCCAACGCCTTGGCGGAGGTTTTGACCGGGCTTTGCGGCGTTTTGTCCGAGGACAAAAGCAAGGTCATTGTTTCAATCGCGGCGGGCGTTTCAACCGCCACAATTTCAGCGGTTTTGGCGGCGCAGGGGCTTTCCCTGCCTGTTATCCGACTGATGCCCAACACCCCCGTAATGGTGGGCAAGGGACTGATTTTGGTCGCTCACAACGACTTGACGGACGAAGCCGACCTTGCCCTGCTTGAAGCCGCTCTATCTGAAAGCGGAATGGTTTCCCGCATTGACGAAGCCCACATCGACGCGGCAACCCCTGTTTTCAGTTGCTCCCCCGCCTACATCTACATGTTCATCGAAGCCTTGGCGGACGGCGGCGTCATGTCCGGTCTGCCAAGAGACAAGTCCCAGCTTTACGCCGCCCAAGCGGTGCTTGGCTCCGCCGCAATGGTAATGGAAACCGGGAAGCACCCGGGGGAATTGAAGGATATGGTCTGCTCACCCGGCGGCTCCACCATCGTTGGCGTTGAGGAGCTGGAAAAAGCCGGCTTCCGCGCGGCGGTGACCTCCGCAGTGTATGAGGCGTTTTTGAAGACTACCCGACTGGG
>JAVVZC010000150.1:0-3708 GCA_036650755.1 Oscillospiraceae bacterium | reverse complement strand
GTTTTCTACGCTTACGTCCATGCCGTAGACGTCTCGGATGGAGTCTCGGTTCACGGTTTCCACGCCGCCCAAGGAATAGACGCCGCAGTCCTTTATGAACAGAAAGCGGTCGCAGTAGCGGATGGCAAGGTTAAGGTCGTGAATTACGATGATAACGCAAATTTTCCGCTCCACCGCCACATCCCGAATTATGCTCATGACCTCGTACTGGTTTTTGAGGTCAAGATTACTGGTGGGCTCATCCAGCATCAGCACCTTGGGCTGCTGGGCAAGCGCCCGCGCCAGCATGACCTTTTGCAGCTCGCCGCCGGATAACTCGTCAATGTAGCGCAGGGAGAAGTCCTCAAGCCCCATGCGGCATATTATTTCCCTTGTAATTCGGTGGTCCTCGGCTGTGGGGTTAATCTTTATGTAGGGCTTTCTGCCCAAAAGCACAGAGTCGTAGACCGTGAATTGGGAGCCCTCATTCTGCTGTGCCACATAGGCGATTTCCTGAGCGATTTTTTGACGATTAAGCCTTTGCACGTCATGCCCGTTGACCACCACAGCACCCTCCTGAGGCTGTAAAATGCGGTTGAGACATTTTATCATGGTGCTTTTGCCCGCGCCGTTGTTGCCCAAAACGGCAACGCATTGCCCCTCGTCGGCGTTGAAATCAATTTGGGAAAGAATTTTACAGCTTCGGCTGTAGGAAAAATCCAAGCCCTTTACTTTAATCATTTTTTCGCAACTCCTTTATAAAGAAGATAGAGGAAAATCGGCGCCCCAAGGAAGGAGGTAATCGCGCCGATGGGCAGGATAATGGGCGAAACCACGGAGCGCGCCAAAGTGTCGCTGAGCAGCAGCATCAGCGCTCCCCCAATGGCGGAGGCGGGAAGCAGATAACGGTGGTCGCCGCCGATAATGCGGCGGACAAGGTGGGGGGCAATCAGCCCGATAAAGTTGATAATTCCCACAAAAGAGACTATAACAGAGACGGTAAGTGAGCAAATCACCATGCCCAAAATGCGCAGCGCCTCCACATTTACGCCCAGCCCCTTGGCTGTGGTTTCCCCGCTTTGCAGGGCGTTGAAATTCCAGCGGTTAAAAAGGAAAAACACAAGGGAAAGCAGCACCATCACCGACATAATGCCCACTTGAAGCCAAGAAGCCCGACCCAAGTCACCGAAGGTCCAAAAAATTACGGCGGCAAGGCTGACGTCGTCCGCGAAATACTGCATGATTGTGGTTCCGCCGGAAAACAGAGCGCTTAGCGCAACGCCCGTCAGCACCATTGCTTCGGGTGTAATCATTTTAAAGCGGGACAGACCCAGAATAACAAGGGTGGAGAGCATGGAGCAAACAAAGGCGCAGACGGTGACGAGATAGGGGTTCATAATCGTAACGCCGTCCGTGGTTTGGTACTGAACCCCGGCGCCCAAAACAATAATCGCAAACGCCGCGCCAAAGGCGGCACCCTGTGAAACGCCCAAGGTGGAGTCCGAGGCAAGGGGGTTGCGGAGCAGACTTTGCATGGCGCAGCCGCAGGTCGCAAGACCAATTCCCGCCACAATCGCCGTAATCACACGGGGCAGACGAATTCCGAAAATAACCGTTTGGCTTTGCTCGCTTCCCCTGCCCAGCAGGGTTAGGAGCACCTCCCCAATTGTAAGCCCGGCGGCGCCGGAGACGATTGCCAAAAGAAAGGCGGCGATTGTGATTATGCCAAGGAGGAAAATCACAAGCAATTTGAAGCGTATGTAGCCCCGATAGGAGGCGCTTTTTTCAATCAGCTTTTGTGTTGGCACGGCTATTCACCGATGGTTAATTTGCCAAAATTATTGCCGGAGCTTTTCAGCTCCCCAAGATAGGGCTGACCCAGCATAAGGGTGAAAATTTCCTCGGCGGTTTTTTCAAAATCAACATCCGCAAAGGCTTCGGGATAGATGATTTTGCCGGCATAATAGCAGTCGGCAATCGCCACCTCAATGTTGGTGCCGTTGTAGTTAAAGGAAACCTGTGAATAGATGTTGCCCTCCTTGACCGCCTTAAGGTTTTGGTAGAATTTTGGGTTGACCTTGTAGTCCTCGTTGACCAAATTCATGTTGGCGGGGGTGAGGAAAATGATGTCGGGGTTCCAAGTGACCAGCTTTTCCTTGTCGATGATAAGCGCGCCCTTTTCGCCGGTTTCGTCAACCACGTTTTTGGCGTTAATGGCGACAAAGGGGGGATAAAGACCATAGGTGCCCTCAATGCCGTGGCCACCTCTAAAGCTGACGGCGCCCGCATAAACGCTGGGCTTGTCGCCCTCGGCAATGTCCTTTGTGCGCTCGTTCAAATCCTTTTGCCAGCCCTTCATGGCGTCAATGACTTGGGCGCAACGCGCCTCCGCGCCCGTAACCTCGCCCACAAGGGTCAGCGCTCCATAAACGCTGTCGCTGAAAATGCCGTCATAGCTGAGAGCCACAACGGGAATGCCGGTTTTGCTTTGCAGCTGGTTTGCCGCCTCCGCGTCAAGATAGTTTGCGAAGATGAGGTCGGGCTTCAAAAGCACCAGAGCCTCGTCATATTGGGTGTCCTTTGAGCCGCCCACGCCAACGGGGGTAAGCCCCGCGAATTTGTCCTTGTTAACAGTGGTGTAGGGCATTCCCGGGCTGCCCTTTTTGTCCATGTCGGTGATGCCCACAAGCATGTCGGCGCAGCCGGCATAGGTGATTATACGGGCGGAGCTTCCCGCAACCGCCAAGGTTTTGACTTCGGCGGGTATTTCCAGCTTGCGGCCCAGCATGTCAACTATTGTGCGAAGGGCGGGGGCTGTTTGCTCCGAGGGAGAGGGGGGTGCCTCCGAGGGCTTGGGCGGCTTTTTGGTGCAGCCGGAAAAAAGCGCGAGAACAAGAATTAGGGCGAGCAGGAGGGGAATTTGCTTTTTCGTTTTCATTTTGTTTCATCCTCTTTTTGAAGTTTTGGGCTAGCTTTACAGACTTTTATAAGCATACTATTTCCCCTGCACGGCGCAAGCCCCCATGGGGGATGAAAAATCCAAAGCAGCCCCCAAAAGCTTGGAAACACGGGAATTTTTGTGTAAACCGCTTAAAAAAGGGACAAAAAAAGTCAGTATTTGCGACCCCCGAAGGGGCTTGCTGAGGGCTGTTGGGGGTGATAGAATGAAAAATCAAGAGGCTTGAAAAAAACCGGCTGTCAAACAGGAACAGCCAAAAACGAAAGGAAAAATAATATGTGCAAACAATCACAATGGGACAGATGCGTCGCCTTCCACGGTCACGAATGCGGAGGGCTTACAATCGGATATAAGGCGGCACTTTACGCCACTGAGCTGCTGGGGCTAAACTTTTCAAAGGACGAGAATATTGTCTGCGTGGCGGAAAACGACGCCTGCGGCGTGGACGCAATTCAGGTTTTGCTGGGCTGCAGCGTGGGCAAGGGAAACCTGCTGTTTCACATGACGGGCAAGCAGGCGTTTTCAATTTTTGAGAGGACAAGCGGAAAATCAATTCGCCTTGTGCTCAAGCCCGCGCCCCCCGAAATGACAAGGGAGGACTCCTTCAAGTATTTTCAGGAGCAGGAGCCGTCGGCGCTTTTTGACGTCAAGGAAGTGAAAATCAAGCTGCCCCAAGGGGCAAGAATTTTCAGCTCCCACGTCTGCGACGCCTGCGGCGAAACCACAGGCGACAACTGGCTCAGACTTCAAGGCGACAAAAAGCTCTGCCT
>JAVVZC010000149.1:0-3732 GCA_036650755.1 Oscillospiraceae bacterium | reverse complement strand
TTATTTCTCTTCGTAGAGCTCGATTATCGCGTCATCCTTGATAATAAACGCCAGCCGTGCTGTGGGGCTTGCCTGCGCCGGTCCAAAGATAACTCTATCGGCATCTGCCATGTAGTGCTCCAAATCGTCAACCTTGTAGGCGACGTGAGGATTTTTGTGCATAATCTCGGGGAAGGGAGTGCCCTCCTCAAATTTCAGATACTCGATTTTGTAGTCATAGTCATCAACGTTGCTGACCCAAAACTTCATGCCCTCGTTATAGGTCATGCCGGGTTTTCTGTTGGTGACGGGAATGCCGATGTGCATATAGGTTGCGGACATTGTGCTACCTCCTTATTTCTTATCAGCAGTTTCTGCGGGGGTGACATACTTGCCTTCATACCAATGACGGAAAGCAATGGTGAGGAAGCCAAAGAACAGACCGATTACGCAGAACAGAGTTTCAGCAATTGCCACATTTGTGAAGGTTGCGCCCGGAACATAGGTCATGCAGCCGAAGAAAACGCCGGCGCCGACGAAAAGTGCGGGAACGCAGTTGAACCATTGGGGAGCGATGTCAAGATAAAGGATAATGGGGACAAGAACAAGCAGTACAAGGGGAACAGACCAGAAGCCCAAGGTGCCGCCCAAAGCGCCGCCCGCGGCAAGAATTGCCATGGATGCCAGCATGCCCAAAACGTAGCCGATGAAAGCACGGATGCCGTCCTTGGGTGTGCAGCCTGCGAAGAAATAGACTGCCCAAGCTTGGAAGGAAACCCAGCCGAAGCCAAGACCGCTGACTAGGGGAACGTTTGCACCGATAAGTTGGTCAAGGATTTGGAGCACACAGGCCTGCAGGCCGATAAATAGAGCGATTGGTAAATACTTTTTTGCCGTCATGAATATAATCCTCCTATTTTTTTATTTAGCCGTGCTAAATGCAGATAAAATAATTCGCGGGGATTTATTTCGCTTTGGTGTCGTTGTAGAATTCGAAGGCACGAACATCGGTGTAGCCCTCGTGGACGACCTTTCCGATTGCGCGGCACATTGCCACCGGGTCCTCGGCTTGGAAGATGTTGCGTCCCATATCAACGCCGCAGGCGCCGTCGCCTATCGCCATGTAAGCCATGGTGAGGGCTTCGTTCTCGGGAAGCTTTTTTCCGCCCGCCATAACAACAGGCACGGGGCAGGCTGCAACTACGTTTTTGAAGTCGTCGCAGTAATAGGTTTTTACGATGGAGGCGCCGAACTCCGCAAGCATACGGGTTGCAAGCAGGAAGAACTTTGTTGTGCGCTCCATTTCCTTGCCCACGGCAACAACGCCAAGGGTGGGGATGCCGTAACGCATGCCCGCGTCAACGGTGTTGCAAAGGTTTTGGATGCTGGTTTTCTCGCCGGGTGAACCGATGAAGGTTTGGGCGGCAAGGCAGGTGGCGTTCATGCGGATGGCGTCCTCGATGTCAACGCCGATAACCTCGTGGCTCATATCATCATCCAAAACACTGCTGCCCGCTGTGCAGCGGAGAGCGATTGCCTTGCGGTAGGTGGGGGGAACGCAGGTGCGCAGTGCGCCTCTGGTTGCCATGAAAACGTCCACGTCCTCGGCAAGCTTTGGGATGATAACATCCAAACGCTCCAAGCCGGAGGTGGAACCCATTATGTAGCCGTGGTCAAAGGCAAGCATGACCGTGTGTCCTGTTTTCGGGTCGAAAATGTGGGATAATCTGTCCTTCATGCCCCAATCGGCATGCTCCATGCCCTTGACGTGGAAGGGTGCCTGATATGCCTTTATGTCAAGGTGGTAGTCTTTTGGAAGCTTGTTTCCTTCTTTGTCAGCCATGGAAGGTTCCTCCTAATTATTTTTTCATGTAAGGTGTGGTGCAGGGTGCGTTCCAATAATGAAGCAGCTCGTCGTCCATGCGTGCCATGAACATCTGGAAACCAGCCTGCTCCTGAACTGTCAGCAATTCGCCAACATAGTTCGCGCAGATTTCAACGTTTTTGTCCTTGAGGAGAGCTTCGCACTTGCGATAGATGATGAAGAGCTCCATAAGTGTGGTTGCGCCTGTGCCGTTGAGGATGAGCAAAATCTTCTCGCCGGACTTGATGGAAAGGTCGTTTAGCAGTGCGTTTACCATGATTTCGGCGGTTTCATCCGCAGATTTCATAGGCTGACGTCCGCCGCCGCCCTCGCCGTGCTGACCCATGCCGATTTCCATTTCGTCCTCTGCAAGGTCTGCAAGCAGGCTGCCGGTTGCGGGGTGAGTTGCGCCGCGTGCCGCGACTGCAAGAGTTGCCATGTTGTCTGCAAAGCGCTGGGTAACTGCCGCGACTTCTTCAAGGCTTTTGCCCTCGGCTGCTGCCGCGCCGGCGATTTTGTAGGTGGGGATGCAGCCCACAAGACCACGGCGGTCATCGGAATTGGAACGGGGAGCGTTTGCGATGTCGTCCTGAGTGACAACCTTCACAACGTGCATTCCCTCTTTGTTGCAAGCCTTCATGGTAAGGTTGCCTGTCAGCATGTCGCCGGCGTGGTTCAAAACGATGTAGAGAACGCCACGGCCACGCTCTGCTTGCTTGATTGCGTCAACGCAGGCTTGGGGTCCGGGAGCTGCAAAAACATCGCCGACCACGGAAATGTCGATCATGCCTTCGCCAACGAAGCCGCTGATTGCAGGCTCATGTCCGGCGCCGCCTTGGGTAACGATGGTAACGCGGTCAGCGCTTGCCAGCTTGTTGTTGATGACCATGTAGCCGGGCTCAAGATGTACAAGATCCTTGTTTGCGGAGGTGAAACCCTCCAACAGCTCGGGGGTGAGGTTTGCGGGGTCATTGATAAACTTCTTCATTTTCATAATTGACCGCTCCTTTAAAAAATTTTGTTTTATTTTTTTGCGAATTTCCTATTCGCTTGTCGACTTAAAAGGGTTTTGCCAGTCCTTCGAAAAAGACCGCGGTGCTGACGGCTCCTGCGTCCGGGGTGCCGATTGTCTGCTCCTTGTAGCTTCTTGCTCTGCCAAACTTGGAGATAAAGGCTTCGCTTGCCTTTGCGCCATCGGCAGCGGCGGCGGCTGCGTTTTTCATAATCGCCGTCACGTCGTCCGGTGAAGCAAGAGCGGCTTCAACTGCGGGAATAAGGGTATCCATCATGGTTTTGTCGCCCACCCGCGCCTTGGAAATGTCAAACATCTCGTCTCGGCTGCCGGCGAACATTTTTTTCAAAAGCGGGGCGTCGATTTCGGCTTCGTCTTTTAAGGGAACCGCAAAGCCGCCAATCATGGTGCCATAAAGTGGACCGGCGCTACCGCCGTTAACTGCCATTGAGCCTTCGCCCAAGCCCTCGATGAATTCGCAAATGCTCTCGTCGCCCCAGGCGTTTGTGTTTTTTTCGATGAGCAACGCGATTTTGTTGACCGTGATGCCGTGGTCCCCATCGCCGAAGCGGGAATCAATTTCACTAAGGTAAGCGCTTTTTTCCTTCATCAGCTCTGCCGCCGAGAGAAACATTTCTTTAATTTTCGCTTTGTCGATTACCATTGTGTGTCAGCTCCTTTACTTTTGCTTTACTTTTGTAACTCAATTATATCAATCACTGTAGCATATGTCAACGCTAATGTGAATATTGTATGAATAACTAAAGCGTCCTTTCTTGTATTAGTCGATATCGACGGTTTTAGAATAATTTTTAGGCGGGCTTTTCCAATTATTTTTGCAGAACAGTTACATATGTAACTTTGTAAGGAATGTTCC
>JAVVZC010000148.1:0-3788 GCA_036650755.1 Oscillospiraceae bacterium | reverse complement strand
AAAGTTAGGCTTGCGCACTTGTTGTCACGCTCCACGCAATAGATTGGCAGCTCCCGAGTTGTTGCGGAGGCTCCGATAATTGCGGGGCTGTTTATGAGACACACCAGCCCAACCAAAAAGCAAAGCGCAATAAGAAAAACGCTCTCCCTCTTATGTCCCAGCATCCAATGCTTTATTCTGTTTTTCACGTTTTCCATATCAGCACTCCCCCAAAATTCCTTTGTAGATATTATGTAGGCGCCTGTGCTATAATGTCCCTATCGAACAATATTTTTCGTTTAATTAAAAAAATAAACGGAGGGAAAACATATGAAAATTTCCGGCTTGCACAACATTTATTTCAGCCCCACGGGGAACACCCTGAAGATTAACAACAGGTTTTTGCAGGGCTTTGACGCCCCCGACTTTGTTTGCGACCTTATGAAGGAGCAAATTAAGGAGCCGCTTTTCATCCCCCAAGATGGACTGCTTGTGATTTCCCTCCCTGTTTTTGAGGGTCGGGTTCCCAAGTTTTGCCTTGAAACCCTACATAATCTTCGGGGCGACAACACCCCCGCCATCGCCCTTGTGGTTTTTGGCAACCGCAACTTTGACGACGCTTTAATCGAGCTTTGCGACATTCTCAGTGAAAACGGCTTCCTAATCGCCGCCGGCGGCGCCTTTGTGGCGGAGCACAGCATCATTCACCGCATTGGGCGCCATCGCCCCGATGAACAGGACTTGCTGGAAGTTGACCAATTCTCGGAAAAATGCAGGGCAAAAATCGACGCCGCCCTTGTGGGAAAAGTCTCCCCTGTGGAGGTTAAGGGCGTGCGTCCCTACAGAACCCTACCCTTTGATTATTCACTTGTTCCCACCGGCGACGAGAGCTGCACAGGCTGTCTTGACTGCGTTGATATTTGCCCCACCCACGCGATTAAGGCGGAAAATCCTGCCGAAACGGACGCCGCTCTTTGCGTCTCCTGCTTTGCCTGCGCAAAAATTTGCCCCGTCCGCTGTCGTCAGCCTCGGGACCCAAAAATTATGGAGGTGGCGGAATATTTGATGCAGTTTGCAGACAAGCGCCGCACGCCCCGAGTGTTCATTTAACCCCTCCCAAAAGCTGTGTCCCCACCCGTGTGCAGGGCTTGCGCTTTGGCTTTCAAAGTGGTACTATCCTAAGCATGAGGGGTGATTTTTAATGATTACTTGTCCCAACTGCGGAGCCTCAATAAATGAGGACGCCGCTTTTTGCCACGAATGCGGAGCACCGCTTTCAAGCGCTGCGCCGAGGGTGGCTTCTCCCGCAATTTCCGAAATTTACCGCAAATGCTTTGGGCTTCTAAAAAGCGGCTCAACTCTGCTTTGGGGGCTTTCCCTGCTCAATTCCCTGCTCTGCGTTTTGGCTGTTGTTCTTGGGGTTTTGCCCATAATTTCAATCCCCATCGTCCTCACCCTAAACCTTGGCATGACCTCAATTTACCTTAACGCCTACCTGAGAGCGCCCATCTCCTCGGCTCAGCTTTTTGTTGGCTTCAAGCATTTTCTCCATTTTTGCGGCGGCATGGCTTGGATGGCGCTTTGGATTTTTATCTGGGCGCTGATTCCCATTGTGGGCATCGTTTTCGCCGTCATGAAATTTTACAGCTACCGCTTTGTGCCCTACATTTTGCTTGCCGACCCCAATATCTCCGCCGGTGACGCTCTGCGTCTTTCCATGGAGCAAACTCGGGGCTTTTGCGGCAGAATGTTTGGCGGCGACATCATCATAAAGCTCTGCATCTTCGCCATTTGGCTACTGCTTCTGCTTTTTGGAATGCTCCCCTACATCGGAATTTTATTCCGTGTAATCTCATTTGCTTTCGACATTTCCGTCATCGCTTTTGCCCCACTTATCTTCGGCGTAATCTCCGCCGCCTTCTACCGCGAAATTTCCGCAAAAAATAATCCTTGACAGCAGCACTTTAAAACGCTACAATAGCCCCTATAAGCTGTGACCGAGAAAAAGTAGCCTTCAAGTTTTCCTTCAGAGAGTCGTCGGTTGGTGCGAGACGACGGGAAGCTTCTTCGTGAATACATCTCGTGAGCTTTGCGTTGAAAGCGGCATTCGCCGTCGGTAGTGCGCAACGGGAACGCCCGTTATAGCGCTGGGGTATCGCGTTTTGCCGTACCCGACGAGGTCGTTTTTGTGAGAAAGCGGCAAACTGAGGTGGTACCGCGGATTAAAAATTATCCGCCCTCTGTAATTTTTATTACGGAGGGCGTTTTTTTTGTACCTCCAAAAGAAGGGATTTGGTCTAATTGGCAATCAAAATTGTTCTACTTGTGGTGTTTTTTGCTGTAATGCTTGCTGTGGGGGTGTTTTGCCGCCGCAATGCAAAGGATGTGGACGGCTTCGTCCTTGGAGGTCGCTCCGTTGGACCTTGGCTCACCGCCTTTGCCTACGGCACCTCATATTTTTCGGCGGTTATCTTCATCGGCTATGCCGGGCAGTTCGGCTGGAAATTCGGCGTTGCCTCCACTTGGATCGGCATCGGAAACGCCGTAATCGGCAGTCTTTTGGCTTGGGTGGTTTTGGGTCGCCGCACCCGTCTTATGACCCACCACTTTGAAAGCGCCACAATGCCGGAATTCTTCGGTGCCCGCTTCAAAAGCCCCAACCTGCGCACCGTGGCGTCACTCATTATTTTCATCTTCCTAATTCCCTACACCGCCTCACTTTACAACGGCTTGTCCCGACTTTTCGGCATGGCGTTTAACATGGATTACACACTTTGCATCATCGTAATGGCGGCGCTCACCGGGGTTTACGTCATTGCGGGCGGCTACATGGCAACCGCAATCAACGATTTTATCCAAGGCATCATCATGCTGGGCGGCATCGTTGCCGTTGTGCTTGCGGTGCTCAAGGTAAACGGCGGGCTCATGGGCTCCATGGACGCCTTGGCGCGGGTCAGCGACGCCGCTGTTTCCACAACTCCGGGCGTTTTCGCTTCCTTTTTCGGGCCCGACCCGATTAGCCTTTTCGCGGTTATAATTCTAACCTCTCTCGGCACTTGGGGACTTCCTCAAATGGTGCAAAAGTTCTACTCCATCAAGAGCGAACGCGCCATCAATCAGGGCACGGTGATTTCAACTATTTTTGCTGTTGTTGTTGCCGGCGGCTGTTATTTTCTGGGCGGCTTCGGCAGGCTTTTCACAACAAACGCGGAGGTGGCGGCAAACGGCGTGGACTCCATCATCCCCACAATGCTGTCAAGCCTCTCTCCCCTGCTCATCGGAATTATCATCATTTTGGTGCTCTCCGCCTCAATGTCCACACTGTCCTCTCTTGTAATGGCGTCCTCCTCAACTCTGACGCTGGACTTTATTAAGGGCGTTTTTGTTAAGGATATGAATGAAAAACGGCAATTGCTTTGCATTCGACTGCTGATTGTTGTGTTTATCGCGATTTCTGTTGTTATTGCAGTCATACAATACAAGACCAATGTTGCCTTTATTGCCCAGCTTATGGGCGTTTCTTGGGGCGCGCTTGCAGGCTCCTTCCTTGCGCCTTTCCTTTTTGGACTTTATTGGAAGCGCACTACAAAGGCGGCGGCGTTTACAAGCTTCTTTTTTGGCTCGGGGATCATGACGCTGAATATGCTTTGCGGGCATTTGTTCCCGGAGGTGCTGCGTTCACCTATTAACTGCGGAGCTTTTGCTATGCTGGCGGGATTTATTATCGTGCCTGTGGTTTCGATGCTGACTAAGGCGCCTGACAAGGGGCTGGTTGATGGGGCTTTTGCCTGCTATGAGGAGAAGGTTGA
>JAVVZC010000147.1:0-3789 GCA_036650755.1 Oscillospiraceae bacterium | reverse complement strand
TTGATGCTCTTGTTGTTGGAGAGGGCACCGCCGTTTTCAACGGTGCAGAGAATTTCCTTGCCCTTGATTTCCTTGACCAGCAAATCCACAAGCCCGTCGTCCACAAGAATGTGGCAGCCGACTGTGACCTCCCGGTGAAGATTGACATAGGTGACGGAAACCCGGCTGTCGTCGCCCTCGACGTCGGCGGTGGTAAGGGTGAATTCTTCGCCGCGCTTTAGCTCAACAGGACCGTTTTTGAAGGTTTTGATGCGGATTTCGGGCCCTTTTGTGTCCATAATTGCGGCAATTGGACGACCCATTTCGTCACGGACGTTTTTTAGCTTGGTTAGCTGAGCCAAATGGCTTTCGTGGGTGCCGTGGGAAAAGTTGAAGCGGGCGGCGTCCATGCCGGCAAGGATAAGCTTGCGAATTGTGGCTTCGTCGTCAACTGCGGGACCGAGAGTGCAAACAATTTTTGTCCGTCTCATATTTATATACCTCCATTTAGTTGGTTTATTTTCTACACACCTGTACGGATGTATCATACCACAGGTTTCAACATAAAAAAAGAGAAAATTTGCAATTTGTTTTGTTAATTGTTTATGAAGCCAAAACTGGCAAATAATTTGACTTTTGCTCAAAAATAGATTATGATTACTGTAAATATTTAGCTAAAAAGGAGGAATTCCCTGTGAAATACAAGAAAATAATCATTAGCGCAACTTGTCTCATTATGGCTTTGTGTATTGTTATTGCCACAACTTGGGATTTCTCCCGTCAATTGCAGCGCACCTTAACAAGAAACACCTACCAAACCCTTTCAAATGTCTCCACCGACTACAACAAAGCATTTTTAGAGCGCATTTCCTGCAACATGCGAACCTTAGACGTGCTTGCCGTGGGCTTGAACGAAATTCCAAAGCAGGACAGAAACGCATTTATGCGCACCCTTCAAAATACGGCGGAGGAAGCGGGCTTTTCCGCGGTTGCCGTCTGCAATCGTGACGGCTTGGCTTTCTCAAACAAGGGCGAGGTGGGCGATGTTTCCCAAAGAGAATACTTCAAAAAAGCCCTCAAAGGCGAAGCAAATGTCAGCGAACCCCTTACCACCTCGGTCAGCGGCAAGGAGAGCATCATCATTGCCGTCCCCATCAAAACCGACACATCAATAAACGGCGTGCTCTTTGGCGTTTATCCCCTATCAACCTCCGGCTCCAAGCTGCTTGATTTCTCCTATTACAGCGAGGGCTATGGCTTTATAATTGCACCCAGCGGCAAAATTATTCTCTCAAGCCACCACGCGGACAAGCTTGCCGACGGCGACAACATCATAGACTTCTTCGAAAAAACGGAAATAACCGATTTTTCCGTGGAGGAACTGAAAACAGCCTTGAATAAGGGTGAAAGCAACAGCTTTGCCTTTACCTACGAAGGCGAAAAACGCTTTGTCAGCTTTACCCCCTCCACGGTCAACGATTGGTACACCTTCAGCCTTTCTTCGGACGCCGTCATGCGGCAGCAGGAAAAGGAAACAAACCAAATTGTCCTAATGCTCATCCTTAAGCTTGCTCTTGCGTTCATCTTGGTTTTTGCCCTCATTTTATTTAGCAAGCGCCGTCACAACAAAGAAATCCTTGTGGCAAACCAAAAATATCAGTCCCTGCTTGAACACATCAACGGCGGTGTGATTGTTGCGGTTCACGCCCACACCGCGGACGAAACCATCGCAACCTATGTCAGCTCCGGCTTCACCGCAATGACGGGCTACACCTTGGAGGACATCAACGAGCTTTACGGCGGGCGCTATCTGGACATTCTTGTGGAGGAGGACCGCAAGGTCGCCTTTGACATCTACCTCCAACAGCTAAAAATCGGAAATTCCTATTGGATGCCCTACCGAATTCACAAAAAAGACGGCTCCATCCTTTGGGTCATGGACAACGGCTACCTTGTGGAGGACGATGAGGGGCTTCACAACCACAGCATTCTTACCGATATCACCACCATCAAACAGCAGGAGGAGGAGCTGCGGCTCAGCGAAAATCGCTTTTCCGTCGCCATCAATGCCTCCAGCGGCACCCTGTTTGAGGTTGACCTCAAAAAACAACTCTACACCCACTTCGAAAATGCCCAGCGCATTTTTGGCGTCAGCGCCGACAAGCTTTTGGAGGAAACCAGCGTCTTTGCAAGCCTGCCCTTCGATGAATTTGTGGAAGCCATAACCGATTATTTCTTCCATCCCGACGACCATGACCTTGCCGTCCGCGCCATGGGCGAATTATTGGAGGCTCAAACCGCAAGCTATGAGGCAAGACTGCGCCGCTTCGACAACAGCTATATTTGGGCAAGAATTGACCTTAGCCTCAGCATGGACGAATTTGGCGCGCCCGAACGCCTTGTGGGCTTCATGTCCGACATCAACAGCATCAAAAAACAGGCGGAGCTTTTGGAAAGCAAGGTTCAAACCGACCCCATGACAGGGCTTTACAACAAAATCGCCATGGCGACCCTTGCAAACAAAATCCTTAACGACTATCCCGACGGTCGTCACGCTCTCATAGTTTTGGACGTGGACGACTTCAAGGGCATAAACGACACCTTGGGTCACGCTTTCGGTGATTTGGTTCTCATAGAAATCTGCGCAAAGCTGAAATCAGCCTTCCGAAACAACGACATTGTTGGTCGCATGGGCGGGGACGAGTTTGCAATCCTCATGAAAAACGTGCCCGACACCAGCAGCGTCCTAAAAAAAGCAACCGAGCTTTCTGCGGCTTTTCGCCAGACCTACGCGGGCGAAACCATGGACTACAAAATTTCCTGCAGCATCGGCATCATCATGATTGAGGCAAAGCGTGAGCCCTTCGAAACCCTTTACCGCAAGGCGGACGCCGCCCTCTATCGGGCAAAGCAAAACGGCAAGGATCAGTTCGTTCTCTACCAAGAACAGGACGCGGGGGACTACCCCATCGAAACCACAAGAACCAACGATGAGGAGCTTCAAAACCTTCGCACCTCCCACAACATCGAAGCCCAAATTTTCGAACTGCTCTACACCTCAAAGGACTTTAGCATCAGCATCAACATGGCGCTTGCCGCCATCGGTCAGCAATACAACGTGAGCAGAGTCGCCATCTTCGAAAACGACGACGACAACCTTACAATCAGCAACATCTACGAGTGGTGCAATCAGGGCGCCGCCTCCCAAATCGACCAAATGCAAAACATTCCTCTCAGCACCGGGGGCGACTCCATTATGGACGCCTTTGACCAAAACGGGCTGCTCTACTGCAACAACACTGCCGAGCTGCCCCCCTATCTGCGGAAGATTTTCATCTCAAAGGGCACCGTCTCCACTCTCCAAGTTATCATCACCGACGAAGAACGAACCTGCGGAATTATCGGCTTTGACGAATGCAGGGAGCAAAGGATTTGGACCTCCGAGGAAATCGAAAAGCTCTCCTTCCTTGCAAAGGTTTTGAGCGTGTTCCTGTTCAAGAAAAAGACAGAGAATGCCCTTTTGGACAACCTGCACACCAGACTCAAAATTTTGGACGTTCTCCCGGACTATATTTGCGTTGTCAACCCGGAAACCCACTCTCTTGTCTATGCAAACATGAAAATGCAGGAGCTTATCCCCGACGCCAAGCCCGGAGCATTCTGCTTCATGACCCTGCGGGGCGGGCAGACGGGACCCTGCGAAACCTGCCTTGTGGAGCGCATCAAAAGGGGCGACACCGACAATTTGGAAATAGTCAGCGAGGACAAAAAACTGCGCCTCAAGATAAACGCCCTCTCCATCAACTGGAC
>JAVVZC010000146.1:0-3791 GCA_036650755.1 Oscillospiraceae bacterium | reverse complement strand
CAGGAGAACATCTCCGAAATTTCCTGCCACGCCATGGGCGTTCATGTAACTAACCCCTCTGTCAAGGCAATCATCGACATCGGCGGTCAGGACGTTAAGGGCATCGCCATCGACACCGACGGCACCGTCCAAACCTTTGCAATGAACGACAAATGCGCCGCCGGCACAGGTCGCTTCTTTGAAGCCATGGCAAACGCCTTTGAGCTTTCCATCGAGGACTTTTCAAACCTTTCCCTCACCGCGAAAAACGTTATCCCCATCACCGCCCAGTGCACGGTTTTCGCCGAGAGCGAAGTCATCACCCTTGTTGGTGAAGGCAAGCCCCGTGACGAAATCGCAGCAGGCATTCAGCTTGCTGTTGCAAAGCGCTGCTTCGTAATGGCAAAAAAAGCGGGAGCCAAGGACAGCATCACGCTGACCGGCGGCTGCGCAAAAAACAAGGGTCTAAAAACCGCAATCGAGAAGGTTCTAAAAATCAAGGTTGTTGAGCTTTCCACCGACCCACAGCTCATGGGTGCCTTGGGCGCCGCGGAGTTTGCCCGTCAAAAGGGAATGGAATAAGGAGGAGCATTATGCATTGGTATTGGATTGTAGCGATAGTAGTTGTTGCGCTGTTCGCGCTTTTGTTCATCGTGTACATCACCAACTCAGACCTAAAGCTTATCGAAAAAATCTACAACATGCTGCTTAAGCATCATGACGAAAGACACGTAGAAAGCAAGATGTAAATGAAAATATTTGACCCCATAATCTTAAAAACCCAAGAGCTGCTTTCCGGGCTTCCCTACTCATCCTTTGAGTACGCGCCCGGCAAGGCGGCGCCTGAGGGCAATGTTAACGACCTTGTTTTGGGCAAGGAGGCGGCTTTTGAGCTGGGCGCCGCGGATTACAGCGCCGTCCACTACACCGCCGTCACAAGGGAGGAAGCAATTGTCCCTCGGGACGAAATCCTTGTCTATGGCCGCGACCTTTCGGAAATCAAAGCCGATTGCAGCTTCGCACGGATTACCCTTCTCCGCACCGACGATATCGAGGAGGAGGGTGAGCAGGGCGCCTACGCAATCATCGAAAAAATCGAGCAGAAAAAGTTTGACGTTGCCCCAAAGGGCTACATGATGCGCGCCTCCGCCCTCTCCACAAGGGAGCAGGTTCGTGTTGCGAAAACAGCGGTCAAGCACGGCATCTCCTTTGAAGCCGTGGGTAACCTCATTATCAGCAAATACAAGGAAAATGAGCATGTTTTGGCGGTCAAAATAATTTTTGTCACTCTGCCCGATGGACCCTACATTGAGCTTGACAAGCTTGCAAATACCTCATATCAAATGATAAAGGCTCTAAACCACATAATCGCAGACCTGAAAATGGACTGCCACACCTGCAACTTCAAGCCAATCTGCGATGAGGTCGAGGGCATGAAGGAACTGCATCTCAAAAAAGCAAAAAAGAATAAATGATGGAGGTACGAAATTGAAAACCGATTTAAAAATCCAGCAATTGGTTGACGGCTACGGTTCTTGGGTTCAAAAGGATTGCGACAACAAGGCAGGCTGTGCCGCCCGCATGACAAAAGAGCTTTACCCCTTCACTTCAACCTTTTCGCCCATCAGAGTTAACCGCCTCACCATCAAAAACCGTGTGGTAATGGCACCCATGGGCAACCTTATGATGTGCGAGGAAAGCGGACGTCCCAGCGAAAAAATGATTCAATATTTCCTTGCCAGAGCAAAGGGCGGCGTTGGTCTTATCACCTCCGGGCTAATCCCCATCAGCGACGGCGTTGACCCCACCGTAACCGAGCTTGGCGGCAAGGTTATGATGCCCCGCATCAACGGCAGCCGCACCCTTATGTCCGGCTGGCGTGATTTGGCGGAGGGCTGCCACGCCTACGGCAGTCGCTTCTTCATTCAGCTAACCCCCGGCTTGGGGCGCGTGGGTCCACCCACCTGCCTTGTTCAGCAAATGAAATTTCCAAAATCTGCCTCCTTTAACCGCAACTTCTACATACCCGAGCTGCCCTGCATGAGACTTTCGGGTCACGGTCTGAAAAAAATCATCAAAAACGCGGGACAGGCGGCGGCGGACGCAAAAGCCTGCCTTATCGACGGCGTTTACCTCCACGGTCACGAGGGCTATCTGCTTGAGCAAATGACAAACCCCGCCTTCAACCGCCGTCATTTGGGCAAATATTCCGATTGGCAGCGCTTCGGCATCGACATGATTAAGGAAATCCGGGACCGTGTTGGACCCAATTTCCCCATCATGTACCGCATCGACCTTACTTTGGCGCTTAACGAAACCTATGGCGAAACCATGGACGAAGTTAAGTCCCTGAAAAAATTCAAAAACGGCCGCACCATCGCCGACACCCTTGCCTACATGGACAATCTTGTCAAAGCGGGCGTTGACCTTTTCGACGTTGACCTTGGCTGCTACGACAACTGGTGGCTGCCCCATCCCCCCGCAGGAATGCCCGCAGGCTGCTTTGTTGACGTTTCAAAAATCGTCAAAGACCATTTTGCGGAAAAGAAAATCCTCTCCAACGCCGGCGTTGAAGTCCCCGTTGTCGCCGTCGGAAAGCTGGGCTATCCCGACGTTTCCGAGCGTGCCATCCGTGAGGGCTATTGCGACATGGTCATGCTGGGTCGTCCTCTGCTTGCCGACCCCGATTGGTGCAACAAGGCATATGCGGGTCAGGTGGACAAAATCTGCCCCTGCATCGGCTGCCAAGAGGGCTGCGTAAACGAATTCGTTGAGGGCGGTCACATCCAATGCGCCGTCAACCCCAGAACCGGCTTTGAGGAAATCATGCCCGAACTTCTCCCGAAAGCGGAAACACTGAAAAAAATCGGCGTTGTGGGTGCCGGCCCCGCGGGCATCATCTTCGCCATCAACGCCGCAAAGCGGGGTCACACCGTGGAGCTTATCGAGCGCACGGATAAGGTCGGCGGCAAGGTCGTCCCCGGCAGCGTTCCAAAAATCAAGTTTGACTTCGACAACTACCTCAGCTTCCTTAATAACGAGCTGAAGGCGGCGGAGGCTATGCCGAACTTCACCCTAAAGCTTAACACCGAGGCAACAAACGACTGGCTGAAGGCACAAAACTACGACAGCGTTGTGATTGCCATTGGCACCAAAAATGCCTGCCCGCCCATCCCCGGCATCGACAAAGCAAAAACCGTCCAAGCGGTTGACCTTTTGGCGAACCCGGCGCTTTTGGGCGACGCGAAAAATGTTGTTGTTGCGGGCGGCGGCGTTGTGGGCTGCGAAACAGCCTATTGGCTCCGCTACGAGCACGGCAAAAATGTCAAGGTTGTGGAAATGCTTCCAAACTTCATGGAGGGCGTTTGCACCGCAAACCGCGGGCATCTGCTTTACTACATGAAGAAGGGCGGCGTGGAGCTTTACAACTGCGCAAAGGTCACCTCCTTTGCCGAGGGTAAGGTCAACATCACCCGCAACGTCTCCAAGGGCGCTCCCAACCCCTTCAACACTTGGCAGCCCCTGCTACCCGAGAACATTCCCAACCCCATGGCGAAGAAGCTGGGCCCCGAAACCAAGGACGAAACCTTGGCTGCGGACTTGGTGGTTCTTGCAATGGGCGGCAGACCCGACGACACGCTCTATAATGCGGCTTTGGCGGCAAATGTTGCCCCCGAGGTTCAAAATATCGGCGACAGCTTCGCGGCAGGCCGCGTGCTGGAAGCTTCAAGAGCGGCATATAGGCTTGCAAGCACAATCTAGTTCCCAACACAAGACAAAGGCGCTCCCCACCAAAGGGGAGCGCCTTTTTT
>JAVVZC010000145.1:0-3795 GCA_036650755.1 Oscillospiraceae bacterium | reverse complement strand
TTTTGTCGAAAAATGTCTTATGGGCAAAATCTTAGGAATAATTTTGCCTGTGGGGGACGATACTTGTTTTGTGAGAGCTTACACAAAATAAGGAGGTAAAATTATGAATATCTGCGATATTATGTCTGACCATGTGATTTCGATTTGCGAGGACGAGCCTGTTTGCGCGGCGGCGCGGCTTTTGAAGCACAACAACATAGGGGCGCTGCCTGTGCGGGACGAAAAGGGGAAGCTTCGGGGGATTATCACGGACAGGGACATTGTTTTGCGTTGTGTGGCGGCGGAGGCGGACGCGAAAACCCTTAAGGTCAGCGAAATAATGTCCCGAAACCTTATTACGGCGTCTCCGCTGGACGACGCGGAAAAATCCGTTTGTCGGATGGCGGAGGCTCAGGTGCGGCGGCTGCCGATTACGGAGGGCGGCGTGCTGGTGGGGATTGTGGCGCTGGGCGACGTGGCGCGGCGCGGCGATTTTGAAATGGAGGCGGCGGAGGCGCTTTGCGAAATTTCCTCCAACTTCCGCAGAAGATGAACCTAGCCTTGAACGGCACGGACAAGCAGGGGGCACATTTTTGCGTAAACGTCCTCAAAATCCGCTAAAGGCAGGGGATTTTCACCCAAGCCCAGCTCAACCGTGTAGCCGGGGCGGTTAAAGCTTTGGATAAACCAGTCCTTATAACCCGCCCAGCCGCTCTCAGAGGGCGTTTCCTCCAATGCGTAGCCCGAAGCACGGGCGAGACGCCGCCCCAGCTCACGGGAGCCATAAGGCTCAAAATCCGCGAATTTCCAATAGATGGTTTCTCCCTGACTGTGGAGGGCGACGATTACGTCCGGGGAAAGCCGCCGCGTAAGGGCAAAAAGCCCTTTGGCTTCCGTTGCGTCCAAGGGCGCTTCGCCCACAAAATCCCGAGGTGCGGGCGCTGTGAAGCCGGCGGCGAATTTTATTTCCCTTGCCCGCTCCCAGCCGGCGGGGTATTGAAGGTTTAAATCCGTGCCTGCAATATTTGCTTTCCAGCCCTGTGGGAAGGGAATTTCGGGATAATTCGCGGCAATTTTTTTCGCGGCTTCAAAATGTTCGCCTTGGTCAAGAACGCCCACGGCAAGGTCAAGCCCGTCCGGGTTCACCAAGGGAGCAAAGCAGAGTGTGCCGCTTTGCAAAAGCTTTTGGGCGGAAAAGCCGCAAATTTTGCCGCCGACTTTGCTTTTTTCGCAAAGCTCCGCCAAAAAGCGAAGAAGCACAAGACTTGTCAGCCACTCGTTTGCGTGATGGGCGGCGCTGAAAAAAACCCGACGCCCGCCCCGCCCCGCGCAAAGCGCCAAAAGTGGTTTGCCCATAAGACTGCTGCCGTATTCCAAAACACGAAACCGGGGGCAGAGCGCCGAAATTGCGAAAATGGCGTCCCGCACATATTGGGAGTTTGGGACGAGACTGCCGATTGATTTTAAGTCAAAATTTCCTGTGAGCATAAAAAAACCTCCCAAAAAAATTCTTGCAAAAGTTTCCAAGGACGGAAATCGCTTTACAATATGCGAAAAAATCGAAAAAGGTAAATGAGCTAGATTTTGTTACCTGAAAAAATCGTTATTTTCCGCTCCCGTGACAATACTGTTAGGGCTTAAAAAAATATAAAGCGGGGGATGAAGGATGAATTTCACAAAAAACACAAAAATCCGCACAGCGGCGGTGACTGCACTTTTAATCATCAGCATTTTCGCCCAAGGTCTGACAGCGGCGGCGGCGGAAAAAACCCTGGTGCCCATGGGCTCTGCGGTGGGAATTCAAATTTACACCAAGGGGGTTTTGGTGGTGGGGCTTTCCGCCACGGGCGGCGGCACGGAGCCTTCGCCGGGAGCTGTTGCGGGGCTTGTGCCCGGTGACCTTATCACGGCGCTGGGCGGGGACAAAATCACAAACGGCGAGGATTTTCGTGCCGCGGCGGCAAAGCTGACGGCGGAGCCTGTGAGCCTTCGGGTTCAAAGAGGAGACGAAAGCCTTCAAATGACCGTGACGCCAAAAATGACGGCGGGGGTTGCGGAGCTGGGAATTTGGCTTCGGGACAATGTTTCGGGCATCGGCACCCTCACCTATTATGACCCGGAAACGGGGAGCTACGGCGGCTTGGGCCACGGAATAAACGACGTGGACTCCGGCGTGCTCATGCCCTTGGGCAAAGGCAGCATTTTAAACGCCTCCATAACGGAAATCAAAAAGGGCTGCGCGGGGGTTCCCGGCGAGCTTTGCGGCAGCTACGATTTGAAAAACCTGCGGGGCAGCATCCTCAAAAACACGCCCAGCGGAATTTTTGGAAAGCTGGAGGCGGGGCTTCCCCAAGCCGAGGCGGCAATTCCGCTGGCGAAAAGCAGTGAAATTGAGCTGGGCAAGGCAACAATCCTCGCAAACCTTCAAGGCAGCGCGGCGGAGGAATACGAGGTGGAAATCGCAAGAGTCTACCGTGGTGACGAGGCGGGACGAAGCATGTTAATCTGCGTAAAGGACGCCCGACTTTTGGAGCGCGCCGGCGGAATTGTCCAAGGCATGAGCGGCAGCCCCATAATTCAAAACGGAAAACTAATCGGCGCGGTGACCCATGTTTTCATCAACGACCCCACAAGGGGCTACGGAATTTCCATTGAAAATATGCTGAACGCCGCAGAAAACGCAAAAGCGGGCTAAGCCTGGGGAGAGCAGGGATTTTCGGGGGGCGCAGGGTGAAAAACCGGGCGTCTCCCCGAATTTTTTGCCCGTTTTGACCGAAAATTTGCTCATTTTGTCGTGCTTTGTAGCAAAAAATCGACGAAAATCGTGCCGTTTTCCTGTGTGCATCGTGTCGAATGCAGTCGAATGCCGTCGAAGGCAAGGATATTTCACACCTTAGTCGGATAAAGTCGAATTATGTAAACAGAATTCTGTAGGTATGCTACATTATTTCATTGCATTCTAAGGATTATTATGTTAAATTATACTAGCTTGACGGTAAAAGTGCTTAAAAACAAAGATGGCCTGCCGTAATCGAATAAAAACGGAGGATATGTTATGGAAACCAAATCAAGGGTACTGATCACTGATTCCGGGGAGGATTTTCGTTTTCTAATGGCGGACACAATTTCTGCAGAGGAGGACATGACGGTTGTCGGTGTCGCGGGAGACGGCATCGAAGCGCTCAGTCAAATCGAGGACAAGCACCCGGATGTTGTCATCATGGACTTGGTTCTGCCCAAGTTGGATGGCATGGGCGTTCTCAAAAAACTGAGCCAAGGACAGCAAAGACCGGCGGTCATCATCGTTTCCGGATTTTTCAATGACCACGTTGTACAGGAGGCGGCGGAGCTGGGCGCATACTATTTTATGCCGAAGCCCTGCGACGTGCCCGCGCTCCTATCCCGCATCCGTCAGGTAACGGCATCCCGCCGACTGACGGCGCTAAGCTCCGAGCCGCGACAGGGCATCGAAATGTATCGGCAGGAGGAAAATCTTGAGTCGGTGGTCACCGACGTGATACATGAAATCGGCGTGCCCGCCCACATAAAGGGCTACCAGTACATAAGGGAAGCCATCATTCTCACCATAAACAATATGGACATCATAAATTCCGTCACAAAGGTTTTGTACCCCGAGGTGGCAAAAAAGTTCAACACCACGCCCTCAAGGGTGGAGCGGGCAATCCGCCACGCGATTGAGGTTGCCTGGGACAGGGGCGACATCGAAACCCTGCAAAAATTCTTTGGCTACACCGTTTCAAACGTAAAGGGCAAGCCCACAAACAGCGAATTCATAGCAATGATAGCCGACTGCCT
>JAVVZC010000144.1:0-3800 GCA_036650755.1 Oscillospiraceae bacterium | reverse complement strand
TCCAGCTGCTTCCCCAGAAAACCCGCAACGGTTGCAACAAGCTTCGTCTGCACCTCGCTGGGTGGGGGCGCGTCGGTTTTCGCGGCGAAAACCACACAGCCCATCACGTCGCCCTCGGAGAGGACGGGCGCGGCGGCGGTGATGAAATAATTCTCCTCATCCTCCGCAAAGGGGAGCTGGGGTGAGCCCAAGGAAGCGTAGAGCTTGCGTGACGCCATAATTTCCGAAAGGGCGTTGCTGATGCGCTTGTCCATAAGCTCTCTTTTGGGTGCGCCCGCGCAGGCTATAATGCTGTCACGGTCGCAGACGGCGGCAACACAGCCGCCGGATTTGTACAGGGCTTCGCAGATTTTCGCGGCGAATTCGGAGAGCTCGCCCACAGGCGAATACTTTTTGAAAATGACCTCGCCGTCCTTTTCGGTATATATCTCCAAGGGGTCGCCCTCACTGATGACATTGACATCGTAAACCTTGTCCCGCCGATGGTGGCTGGATTGGACGATTGTGCTGTTTTGTGAGCTATTCACGATGCCGAAATTAAAATTTGCGGTCAGCTCCTCCGCCGTTTGTGCGGAAGGCGCTCCGCAATTTAGAAGCGCGTCGATGTCCGCCTTTAATTTTATTTGGATATGGTCCTCAAAAACTGTGATTTTGTCGATAATCAGCTCCAAATCCTGCTTGTCCAGCTTTTCCTTTTGGAGCAGCTCATCGAAAATATCCATGGCGGTGCGGGCGATGCGGTTCACCTGAATGATGTTGTTCCGCTTGTCCAAGGTCAGCTCCAGCTGGTTTTGCAGGCCGGAAATTTTGTCCTCCAGCTCCGCCTCCATTTCGTCGTAGGTTTGCTCCAAAATTTCTTCCCTTTCGGGATGCTTCATAATGTCCCGAACCCGCTGACGCTTGGTCGCCTTAAGCTCCTCGTAGGCGTCGTCCGCCCGACGCTGCAAAAGCTCTCGGGTGTCCTCGTTGCTTTTTATTTCAGTGCTCTCGTTTTTGATGGCAAGATTGAGCTGTTCCAGCATATCCGCCGAATTTTCCTTCACCTTGCGGATGTATGCCTTTAGTAAATCGTCCAGCACATCCACTCGGGTGTGGTGACTGCTGCAGGCGGTGAGCCCCCGACGATGATAGCTTCCGCAGGTGTAGGCGGGCTTTAAATCCGCCCGAGACATGGAAAACATGGGCGACGCGCAATCCCCGCAAAAAAGAAAGCCGGAGTAGGCGTTGTCGTGCTTTTTCACGCCCCGATAGTTGGAATTTGTCCGCAGTCTGTGCTGTTCACGGGCTTGGGCGAAGCTTCGGAAATCCACAATCGGCGGGTGGTGATTTTCGAAAACAATGTGCTCCGCGCTCTCCTTTTTCACGTCCGCACCGTTTATTTTTCGGCGGGCGTATTTGCCCTGACGCAGAGTGCCGATGTAAAAGTCGTTTTCCAAAATCCCCTGAACGGTGGCGATGCTCCAGCTGGGTCTTGCCCGAATTTTGTTCTCCTCGCCCTGCTCCTCCTTCCGCTGTTTTTCGGCGCTTCGGGGTGTGGGAATGTGGAGCGCGCTCAGGTGGTTCGCAATTTTTTGGTAGCCCCAGCCTTGGTTGTAAAGCTCAAAAATTTTCCGCACGACCTGAGACGCGGCGTCGTCAATTTCAAAGCTCATGGTTTTGCTGTTGGTGATAAGGTAGCCATAGGGCACGGCGCAAATCCATTTGCCGTCGTTTTGGCGGCGATTTATAACGGATTTTACCTTTTTTGAGGCGTCGGTCACGGGCATTTCGTTGATGAGAAAGCGAAATTGAATTGCGGTCCAGTCGTCATAGGTGGGGTAGTCGATGGAGTCGCCGATGGAGATGATGCGCAGACCCGCGTCCCGCAAATCCTCCAGCTCCACAAGCCCACGGCTGTTGCGGCGGGCAAAGCGGGAAAAATCCTTCACAATGAGCATGTCAAAGCCGTGGCTCATAAGTTGGGGACGCATTTTTTGGTAGCCGTCCCGCTGTTCAAAGGTGTAGCCCGACTTGTCCCTGTCCTCGAAAAAAGTGAGCGCGCTGCCGGGAAATTTCTTTGCCGCGAAATCCCCGATAATCGCCTTTTGGTTCTCGATGGAGGTGTTGTCCCTGTCCGCCTCCTCGTCCACGGAAATGCGGCAATATGCCGCTATGTTAAATGTTTCCAACAATGTTGTCACCTCAAATACTCTTAATTACAGATAACATTGTACTATACGCCCCGCCCGAAAGCAAGGAAAAGGCGCGCCCGGGCACCTGCCTTTAATTGGGACGCGCCTTTATGTGCCGCCCTGCAAGGCGTGCCCCGCCGAAGGCTCCCGATTGCGGAGCAGGAGGGAGGCGGTTTGCTGGGGCAGGCTGTTTTCGCCGGAGAGAAAAACGGCAACGGTGTATTTTTGCGCCTTTAATTCCGCAAAGCGGGGGCGGAGCGCCGAAAGCAGAGCGGGGCTTTTTTGCTCTCCTTGGCTCAGCCAAAAAAGCGCCTGCATTTGACCCTGGTTTATTTCAAGCTTCAAAAAAACAAGCCCCCTTCGCTCTTAGTATGAGCAAGGGGGCGAAAATTATTCCAAATTTTGGGGATTGAAATTTGGCTCGTCCTCGGAGGAGGAGGCGAAAACTTGGTCGATGTCCTCCACAATTTCGCCGTCCAAGGAGCCGTCCGCAACCATGCCGCGGAGGATTTTCATGGTTTCCTCGTGGGGCAGAGGCAGCTTGTAGCTCCGCTTTTCACGAAGCGCCTGATAAACGTCAAGGCACGCAAGCAATCTTTCGTTTTTGCCAAGCTCCGCGGCGGTTTTGCCAAAGGGATAGCCCCTGCCGTTCAGCTTTTCGTGGTGGTTGGACGCCCAGCTTGTGATATCCTCAAAGCCTTTAATTTGGCTGAGAATTATGTAGGTATACCAAACGTGGGTTTGGACGTATTCGAATTCTTGGGGGCTGAGCTTGCCCGGCTTTTCCAAAACGTCGTTTGCGACAACAAGCTTGCCCACATCATGAACCGCCCCGGCGAGGTAGAGCTTTTGGCAGGTCTGCCCGTCATAGCCGTAAAATTTTGCCATGGTGAGGCATTTTTGAGCCATGCCACGGGAGTGGACGCAGGTGTTTTCGGACTTGAAGTCGATGATTTTGGTGAACATGGTGGCGATGTTGAAAAGAGAGCGCTGAGAGTAGTCACGGAGGTTTTCGGGCAATTGGCTGTGAAGGAGGACGCCGATGTTTTCGCCCTGCATTTCAAGGAGCTTTTTCGGATTGAAGCTTTTTAAAAAAAGCTCAATGTGCTCCGGCAGGAAAATTGTGCCGCTGTTTGCCCGCAAAAAGTCTTGAATTTGCTTTTCCTTGCCCGCTTGGTAAACGCCCAAATCGCATTTTACATCCAAAACGTCGGCAAAATGGATGAGCTGAGCCATAAGCGGAGTTTCCGCCGCCGTTTTTTTGAAGGGACCACTGCCGTCCGGGTTTTCGTGGTGGTAGAGGATGACACCGCGCACATCGCCGTGAAAGACAAGCTCCCTGATGTTTGCTTCACCCATGGTGCAGTGAATTCCCAGCTCTTGGGGGTCGGCGCGGTCAAAAAGCGCCTTGTCGTATTCGGTTTTTACGTATTGGGTGAGGGCGTTGTCGTGCAAAATGGCGCAGGCTGCCAAATCCAGCAGACGCTTATCCTCAAAGCCCAAGCTTCTGCCCAAAATTGTGCTGATGTACGCCACTCGCTTGCCGTGATAGGTGGTTGCGCCCAACAGCTCATATTCGACACAATCCAAAGCATAGGAAAATGCGTAGAGCACGTCATTTAAATCAAT
>JAVVZC010000143.1:0-3853 GCA_036650755.1 Oscillospiraceae bacterium | reverse complement strand
GGTCGTGAGGATTTGCTTGACAACCCGAACTACTGCAATTGCGACCACCTGAATGAGCTTGGGCTGAACGGCGAGGTCGTTAAAATCCTTGACGACGCAATTGTAAAATTCACCAGAGCGGAAATTCTAAAGCTTTTCAAGGACAACGATTTGCCCTGCGAAGCCTGCTATGAGCCAGCCGATATGTATGAGGATGAGCAGGTTTGGGCAAACGGAATAATGACAAAGCTTGACTGCCCCTCCGGCAAACGTAATATTGCGACCAATCCGGTTAAATTTTTATCAATGCCCCAGCCCTCATATCAAGTGAGCCGTGCCCAAGGCTCCAACACGGAGGAAGTTCTGCGTGAGCTGGGTTACGGAGAGGATGCAATCCAAAATTATTTGAATTCCGGCGCTGTTGTTGGCAAAAAGGCGCTGAAATAGCTCAACAATTTTTTTCAGAGAGGAAGAAAAACAAATGAGAGGTAAAAAGTATCTTTGGACCCTCGCGGCGGTGTACATGGCTTACCTGACTCACGGTATTCAGGCAATCGTTCTCAGTCAGAACGCAACCAGCTTCTACACTCAATGGGGCTTCACGGACCCGACAGCAGGTGCGGCGGCAGTTTTCCAAATTATCGCCTACACCGGACTTGCAAAATTCCTAAGCGTATGGATATGCGGAGAGCTATCCGACAAAATCGGTCGAAAAGTCATGATCGCAATCGGAGCTGTTATGTACATCGGCTTCTTTGCAGGACTTCTGACCACCACCAGCTACACCGTTGCTGCAATCTGCGGCTTTATGGCTGGGCTTGCAACCTCCTTCTTTGACGGTGCCTGCTATCCCGCAGTTCAGGAAAGCTGGGTCAAATCCCCCAGCAGCGCAGTCATCCTTATCAAGGGCGTCATCTCAGTTTCCGGCTTCATCTATCCCCTGCTTCTCGTCTCCCTCAGAGCTGCCGGTGCTTGGCAGGTTGGCATCATCATCCCCATCGTTATGTCGGTTCTCATCTTCGTGCTTGCAGTTGTTGCACCTTATTCCTTCGACAAGGAGCTTAAGGAAAAGCACGCAAAGAAAAAAGCAGAGCTTGCGGCAGGCACCTATGTTGCTGAAACAAAGGAAGAAAAGCTTGACGCGGACGCAAAAAAAGCGGCAAGCCGTTTCATCAAAAAGCCCCCCGTTGGCGTCACCATCGGCTGTGCTGTTTTCGGCTTCATCACAATGGCAACCATGTTCTCGGCTCAACAGCTTCTCACCCGCTACGGCTTAAAGGTCGTTGGCATGAGCGACGTCTCCTCCGCCGCCCTGACCAGCCTTTTCACCTTCGGCAGTCTTGCCGCAGTTCTCATCTGGGCTTTCCTCATGGCAAAGCTCCGCTGGAGAACCCTTACAGTGCTTGTCATTGACCTTATCGGTTCAATCGTTTCCTACGCCTTGGTTTGCACCTTCAAATCCCCCATCGTTGTTCAAATCGCGGCGGCTTCAATCGGCTTCTTCGCGGCAGGCGGTGCCCTGCAATGCGGTGTTTCCCTCATTCAGGAATTCCACCCGGGCAACAAGGGCAGAAACCTTGGCATCTACTACACCTTCATGGGACTTGCTTCCTATGCAATGCCCCAAATCCAGTCTTGGTTCACCAAGGGCGTGGGTGAAGGACAGGCAATCGTAAACAGCCTTCTTCTCAACCTCTGCCTTGCAGTCGTTGGACTTGCATTCATGATTTATCTCGCCGTCAACTACAAAAAGTGGTTTGGCGTTGCTCCCTTCTCCAAGAGGGGCGCGGACGAATAACAAACCAATAGTTTTGCCTTGGGCAGGCGTTTCAGTTTTCAGAACAATTGAATACTGATCGCCTGCCCATTTTTAAAATTTCCCGCAAGCTCCTATAACGGCTTGCACAAAAGCGTCTGCCGCAGACCCTACGGCGACCTCCGTCACATCCTTTATCGGTTAGAAAGCAGGTTTCGGATGAATATAAAGAAGAAAATAATTGTTGGGCTGCTTCTTGCAGTCAGCATTGTCACCGCCGGCTTTGAGCTTCACGGCGCGGTTACCAGCCTGACGGCAGATTATCCCGAAAATGATATAAACGGATACATCGCCTGGGGCGCGGGCGGCGCAACTGATACGATTAGCCGCACAATCTGTGTTCTCGCGGAGCGGGAGCTTGACACCAGCATAATCCTTCAAAACAAAACCGGTGCCTCCGGCGGCATTGCCACAGAGTTTGTGGAACGTCAGAAACCGGATGGCTATTCCCTGCTGTTCAACGCGGAAAATCCGCCACTTTACGGCGTTATGAATATTTCAAATTGCAGCTATGAGGATTATTATCCCGTTTTGCTGTTCGGGAGCCAAACAGCGGTAATCGTTGTTGAGCCGGACAGCCCCTACCACTCGATTACAGACCTCATCGACGACGCGAAAACTCGTCCCGGTGAGATAACAATAGGAATTACAGGCGCCGGCGGTCTGCCCTTTAACGTTGCCGCCATGCTCCGCAGTACAAGCGGAGTGGAGTTTAGCCAAGTGCCCTTTGCGGGTGACGCCGACGTTTTAACCGCCATTATGGGCAAGCACGTGGACGTCTCCGTTGCCAACTATTCCGCTGTTGCGGAGCTTTCAAAGGCGGGGCTTGTCCGTGTTCTCACGGTAATGGCAAACGAGCCATTAAAAGCGGAGCCTGAGGCGGAGGTCATTGGCGAAATACTTCCCGAATACCAAAAATATTTCCCCTGGGGCGCTTTTTTCGGTGTGTTTGTGGATAAGCGCTGTCCCGAAAAGGTTAAGCAAACCCTGACAGACGCCTTCCTTAAGGCATATAATTCCGAGGATTTTCAAAGCTATCTTCACGACAACTATGTTATGCAAATGGGGCTTTCCGGCGATGAGGCAAGCGCATATATCCGACGCTGGCAAAGCGTTTCCGCTTGGCTTTTGCAGGACGCGGGTGCCGCCGAGGTTTCTCCCGCGGAGCTTGGAATTCCAAGGATTGAGGAATTGGAGGGAGGTGCCCTAAATGCGAATTAAATTTAAGGCGTCAAGCGTCATTGTTATTCTTGTCGCGCTGTTCTTTTTGGGCGTTTCCCTGTTTATTCAGCCTCTTTCAAAGCTGAGCTTCACCTCCGACGCCGCCTATCCCCTGCTTATTTCTTCCCTTTGCCTCATTTTTGCCATTTGGGTCATAATTGAGGAGCACAACAAGAAAAAAGCCGCAAACGCCCAAGCAAATTCCCCCCAAGAGGGCGAAAACGAAGCTTCTCCCCTGCCCCCGAAGTCGGAGGAGGAGCCAAGCAAGGCGTTAAACCGAGATGTGCTTGTGATAATCGGGCTTATGGTCGTGTATGCCGTGTTGCTTTTGCTTACGGGCTACATTATTTCAACCTTGGTTTTCACGGCGCTTGCCATTGCGTATCTGCACAATGAGGGCGCAAAAAAAGGCATCAAGCTGGGAGTTTTGGTGGGCTTTATCGCCACCTTCCTAATCGTTCTTGTTTTCAAATACGGCTTTAGCGTAATTTTGCCCTAAGGTGCCGCCTTGTCCCCCAGACCTTGACAAAGCAGGTCACATCGGATAAAAAAACCTCTGCGGTAAGCGCCGCACAAAGGAGTTTTTAAGATGATAATGAATGTTCTATATGTTGCTCTGGGCGTTTTCGCGGGCATTTATGTCGGCGCAATACCGGGGCTAAGCGTCACGATGGCGACCTCAATCCTAATCGCCATGACATTTTCTTGGGACACAAACGCCGCGCTGGCGCTTATGATTGGCGTCTACGTGGGCGGAGTTTACGGCGGCTCCCGCTCGGCAATAATGCTCAACATTCCCGGCGCGCCCGCGGCAGTTGCCACCACCTTTGACGGCTA
>JAVVZC010000142.1:0-3883 GCA_036650755.1 Oscillospiraceae bacterium | reverse complement strand
GGGGCTTTTTTTCCGCAGGCGGCAAAGACGCCCAGCAGCATAACGGAGGCTAAAAGCAGTGCAAGAAGTTTTTTGGTGGTTTTCATTTTAAGACCCTTTCATAGTGCCGAGAGAAGTGTTTTTCCAAGCTGTCAAAAAAGACAGGGCTCCCCGCGGCAGGATAAGCGCCGGAATGTGTTTTGCCGTTATAAGTCATTTATCAGCTGATAAGTGAATTATAACGGCAAAAACCCGCTGCCACAAGCCCCCCTAGGGGTTGATTTCTTGGCAATTTATGAAATTTCTTTAATTCGGCAGTGTAAAAAGCGAATTTTTAGCCCAGCGCCACGTCCAAAACCATCATGACCACAAAACCGGCGGCGGCGCCCAAGGTGCCCAAATTTGAGTGTTTTCCCGCCTGCGCCTCCGGGATTAGCTCCTCCACCACCACATAAATCATGGCGCCCGCCGCAAAGGCAAGGATATAGGGCAAGATGGGGATTACAAGGCTCGTCAGGGCGATTGTCAGCCCCGCCGCGATTGGTTCCACAACCCCGGACAGGGTGCCATAGGCAAAGGCACGGCGCTTTGTCGCCCCAACGCCCGCCAGCGGCATGGAAATTATTGCGCCCTCGGGGAAGTTTTGCAGGGCGATGCCCACAGAAAGCGCCAGCGCCCCCGCAAGAGAAACGTTGCCATCGCCCGCCAGCATTCCCGCCAGCACCACGCCCACCGCCATCCCCTCGGGGATGTTGTGGAGGGTCACGGCAAACACCAGCATTGTGGATTTGTTCAGCCCCGCCTTGATGCCCTCCGGCGTTTCCGCGTCCACATGCAGGTGGGGGATGATGCTGTCCAGCAAAAGCAAAAAGCCCACGCCGACTAAAAATCCGATTGCCGCGGGGAGGTAGGAGATATGTCCCTGCTCCTTCGCCATATTGATTGCGGGAATGAGCAGTGACCACACGGATGCCGCAATCATAACCCCGGAGGCAAAGCCCAAAAGCAGTTTTTTTAGGGACGTTGACATCTCTTTTCGGAGGAAAAACACCATTGCCGCGCCCAAAATCGTTCCCGCGAAGGGAATTGCCAGCCCGATAAATATAACAAGTCTTGTGTCCATATTTGTTTCAACCTCTCAGCTTGCGTCCTTGGTTCTGATTACCATTATATGTATTGTTACCGCAATTGCAATAATGGGGAGCAATATTTTTACAAAAAGAGGCTTAACGAGGAAAAAAGAAAGCCCCAGCGTGGCATAAAGGAACACTAGAGCGCGGATTTTTGTGTTTTTTGTGACCCCTGTGCCGCTTTTGTAGTTGCGGATAAATTCTCCGAAATATCGGCTTTGGGAAAGCCAATTGTAAAGCTTTGGGCTACTCCCCGCAAAGCAGGCGGAGGCAAGCAGAACAAAGGGCGTTGTTGGTAGCACTGGAATTGCAATTCCGATGCCGCCCAAAACCAGCAGTACACTTCCCAGCCCAATGAGTAGGTAATTTTTCAGTAGCTTTGCCCCCTTTTTGTGGTTTTTGAAAGTTTTTTCAAGCCGCCAAGCCGCGGCAAATAGTTTTATTTTCCCAAAAAACCGCTGTTTAATCCCTGTGGCAGGCGATAATTATAGCCCCTGCGTATCATGGAAAAAAGCTTAAACGCCATTAAATCCGGGCTGATGCAAAGCTCCGCGCACATGCGAAAATAGTCCATTTCCTCATTTGCGCTAAGCTCCTCCACGCTCTCGTCGGAAATGAGAAAGTCCGCGGCGAAAAGGTTTGCGTCGTATTCCCGACGGTTTTTCATGTCGTAAAGGCAAAAATCCCGCAGTGGGGCAAGCTTTAATAAATCCTTGTGCAAAACCGCGTGCGCCGCCTCGTGAGCCGCCACAATGCGGATTTCCTCCGGGGACAGGTTGCCGTTTAGCACCGCAAAGGTGCTCCGTTTGGAAAAGTAGCAGTAGCCCTTCAGACCGTTTTTCGGGTAGGCGAAGGAGGTTTTTTGAACCACTCCCAAGCAGTCCAAAAGCTCAAAGGGGTCACGTGTGTTGAATTTTTTTTGCAGTTTTTTGACTTCGCCGAAAATGTTGTCCGTTTGCAAGTGCTCACCTCCCCCGGCTGATTTTTTATAATGTGTCAGAGTGCTTTGCGGTATTTTTTTGGGGCGAATTTTTTTGAGCGCTCCTTGGACTCCAGATAAAGCCCCTGAATTTCGGTCATGAACGCCAGCTTGTCGTCGTCGCTAAGCTCGCCGCCGGCAAAAAGCGCCGCCGCCTGCTCCAAAACCCCGCCGGCATCCCGAGCGCCGGCACTGCCATAGCTTTGGGCGGCAGTGATGATAAATTCCTCGTCCTCGGTGAGAAGATAGTTGACCTCCACATTGAAAATGGCGGCAAAACGCTTGTAAACCTCCCGCTGTTTGGGGTAGCTGGCGCCCGCCTCGTAGTTTTTTACGGTGCGCAGGGAAAGCTCTGCCTTTTCCGCAAGCGCCTCTTGGGTCAAGCCCGCGGATTTTCGTAAATCACGAAGCTTATCGCAGAATTTCATTTTTCTTCCTCCGTTGGTGCAATTATCTTGCATGTATATTTGTAAATCAGCTTGACAAGTGCATGTCAGTTGCCTATAATAAAGGTGTAACTTAGTTGCACTTATCATAACTCAACTTGCACCTATTGTCAACAGCGGGGGTCGAAAAAAGTGGAAAGAACCATTCTCCATGTGGATATGAACAACTGCTACGCCTCCATCGAGCGGGCGCTTAACCCGGAGCTGCGGGGCAAGCCCGTGGCGGTTTGCGGCTCCACGGAGGAGCGCCACGGCATTTGCCTTGCAAAATCCTATGAGGCAAAGGCGATGGGCGTGAAAACCGGTGACGCGGTTTGGCAGGTCAAGCAAAAGTGCCCAAATGTTGTCATCGTTCCGCCGCATTTTGACGAATATATCCGCTTTTCGAATATGGCGAAGGAAATTTACGCCCGCTACACCAACGTCATCGAGCCCTATGGCTTGGACGAAAACTGGCTGGATTGCACCGGCTGTGAGTATCACGCCGGCAGTGGCGACGAAATTGCCAACAAAATCCGAAAATCCGTGAAGGCGGAGCTGGGAATTTCCGTTTCCGTGGGCGTTTCCTTCAACAAAATCTTCGCGAAGCTGGGCAGTGACATGAAAAAGCCGGACGCCGTCACCAGCATCACGCGGGAGGGCTTTCGTGAGCAAATTTGGCATCTTCCCGTGTCCGACATGTGGGGCTGCGGCCCGGCCACCAGCCAAAATCTTTGCCGCTGTGCCATCCGAACCATCGGGGATTTGGCAAAAACCCCCTCGGAAACCCTGCGGCTTCGCCTTGGAAAAAACGGCGAAGCACTGTGGCGCAGTGCCAACGGCATGGACGTTTCCCCGGTCATGCCCTATGGCTACGTGCCGCCCATCAAAAGCATCGGTCACGGCATCACCACCGTTTCGGATTTGACCTCCCCGGAGGAGGTGTGGCTGGTTTTTTTGGAGCTTAGTCAGGAGCTGGGCTTTAAGCTTCGGGAAAACGGGCTTGCCGCCGCCGGGGTGCAAATTTCATTGCGGGACACAAAGCTTTTGAGCCGCCAGTTTCAGTGCAAGCTGCCCCGCCCCACACAAAATCCAAGGGAAATCGCAAACAGCGCTCAGGAGCTTTTTCTTCGAAGCTACAAGCTGCCCGTGCCCCTGCGCTCACTCACGGTGCGGGCAATTGATTTGCAGCCCGAAAATTTGCCGGAGCAGCTGGATTTGTTTTCGGACCCCGCCCGAAGGGAGAAGGAGGAAGCCCTTGACGCCACGGTTTTTCAACTGAGACACCGCTTTGGCAAGCGGGCAATTTTAAACGCGTCTACCTTGAATAATCCGAAGATGCCCACACTAAGGTCAGCGGAGATGAAGCT
>JAVVZC010000141.1:0-3942 GCA_036650755.1 Oscillospiraceae bacterium | reverse complement strand
TTTTTCCTTGCCCCCGGTTTTTGCGCTTGTGTATTTGTCGGCGTTTTGACCGGCATAGAGCTTCTTCATTTTGCCCTTGGGATGGTTTGCGATTATTGGCTTGTCGTTGAAAACAACAGCGCCGTTTGTGGGCTCATAAACCCCGGTGATAACGTTGAAGGCGGTGGTTTTGCCCGCGCCGTTGGGGCCGATTAGGGCGACAATTTCGCCCTCATGAACTTCAAGTGACAGGTTGTCAACGGCGACGACGCCGCCGAACTGCATGGTTACGTCCGAGAGGGACAGCACGGTTTTATTCATGGTCGTCACCTCCGTTTTCGTCCGAGCCTTGGGCGGCGAGCTTCTGTTTTCGCCCAAAATGCCGCTTAAACCAGTTGCGTATTCGGACGATGCTCAGCTCCTTGTCGCCCATGATGCCACGGCTCCAAAACAGAACAATCAGCATGATTATAACCGCGAAAACAACACGGCGGAAGCCGTTTCGGAAGATGTTGGGCGCCGTTATTCCAAGGAAGGTGCCGCTGTCCAAGCCCCGCAGCCACCACTCCGAAGCGGCGACGAACAGGAAGGAGGAAATGACGCTGCCGGAAACGGAGCCGATGCCGCCGATGACCACAATCAGCAAAATTTCATAGGTCATTGCGGATTTGAACTGGGTTGCGGAGATGGTGTTTTGGAACATTGCAAGCAGTGCGCCGCCGATACCGGCGAAAAAGCAGCTGATGCAGAAGGAGAGCATTTTTGTGTGGGCAAGGTTTATGCCCATGGACTCCGCCGCAATTTCGTCCTCACGGATTGCCTTGAAGGCACGACCGTAGGAGGAATTTATCAGCATTACGATGATGGCGATGCAGGCGCCCGCAATGAGGAAGGGCATAAGGGTGGACATGTAAACCTCCACCTGACCGTCTGCACCCAAAATGTTGAAATCCGTGAAGGTGGGATAGCTTTTCAAAAGGTTTGAGCCGTTGGTGATGGGGCCCAGCGCGTCCCACTGGAAGAAGGCGCGGAGAATTTCCGCAAAGCCCAAGGTTGCGATGGCAAGGTAGTCGCTTTTAAGCCGAAGCACGGGCAGTCCGATAAGGTAGGCAAAGAGCGCGGAAACGGTTCCCGCCGCCACCAGCGCCAGCAAAACGCCCACAATCATGCCCCAAGTCGGACCCATAAAGGAGGAAAAAACCTCCGGCAGTGAAAAATCCACAATGCAGTCGAAGTATTTGTAGACCGCCGCCTTTGCGGAGGTGGGGATGGTGAGAATGGCATAAACATAGGCGCCAATGAGCATAAAGCCCGCCTGACCCAGTGAAAACAGCCCCGTAAAGCCGTTCAAAAGGTTCATGGAAACCGCAACCAAGGCGTAGATTGCGCCTTTTTTCAGAACCGCGAAAAGAATGTGGTTGGGGCTTATTATCTGCTCCAAAAAGAAAACAACGCCCAGCAGCAGAACGATTAGAGAGAGGTTGAGAATATTTTTCGTTGATTTTTTCATTTTTCCCGCCCCCCTAAACCTTATCGGTTGATTTCTCACCGAAAAGCCCGGTGGGCTTGGCGATAAGAATGATGATTAGGAGCGCGAAGGTAAAGGCGTCCGAGAAGGTGGTAAGCCCCAGACCCTTGATAAGGTTTTCGCAGATGCCGATGATAAAAGCGCCCACAACAGCGCCGGGAATGGAGCCGATGCCGCCGAAAACCGCGGCGACAAAAGCCTTTAAGCCGGGCATTGACCCCGCCATTGGGAACACGCCGGTGTAGTTTGAAAAGAACAAAATGGAGCCGATGGCGGCAAGGAAGGAGCCGATGATAAAGGTGATGGAAATGACCCTGTCAACCTTTATGCCCATGAGCTGGCTTGTTTCAAAATCCTTTGAGACGGCACGCATTGCCATGCCGATTTTTGTGTGCTTGATTAGCATAACAAGCCCAAAAACCAAAGCGATGGTGAGTATGGGGGTGATAACCGTGACCCGCTTTGTGGTTGCGCCGAAAACGGTGATGACGTCGCTTATCCATGGAATTTCGGGATAGGGCTTTGAAAGTCCGCCGGTTATGTAGAGGGCAAGATTTTGCAAAAGATAGGAAACGCCGATGGCGGAAATCATAACCGACATTCGGGGCGCCGTGCGGAGCGGCCGATAGGCAACGCGCTCAATCACAAAGCCCAAAATAACGGTTAGGAGAATTACAAGCGGGATTGCCAAATAAAGTGGCATGGCGGTTGCGGCATAGACCATCGCAAGTCCGGCGCACATAAAAATGTCGCCGTGGGCGAAGTTTATAAGCCGCAAAATGCCGTAAACCATGGTGTAGCCGATGGCGATTAGGGCATATTGACCGCCCACCGAGATACCCGCCAAGATATAGGTCAGGCTTTGAGCCAATGAGTTCATAATGGGTGAGCCTCCGTTTTGTTGAGCTGTCTTGAAAGAAATTCGGCAAAGCGCCGCCCCTCTTTCAAGGCAACTCAAGAATATATGTCTGTTTGGAGCTTTGTGTGGCAAGTATGCTTGGCGGGAGCAAAGCTGCTCCCGCCAAGTATGTATTTTGGGAAATAATTTAAGCTAAATTACTTGATGCCCTGAACGGTGACAAATTTCCATGCGCCGGCTGCGGTGTCGGCTTGTTTAACGTAAGCAACGTCGCGGATTGCGTCGCCGTTAACGTCGTCAAAGGCGATGTCGCCGGAAACACCCTTGTAGGTGGTTTTCCAAATAGCTTCGTTAACTGCCTTGGGGTCTGTGGAGCCGGCAAGCTTCAGAGCTTCGAGAGCGGTGAAGTAGGCGTCATAGCCCATGGCGGAAACAGCGGCGACCATGTCGTTGCCGTTGTTGCTGGAAAGACGGGTGGGGTCGGCATTGATCCATTTTTTGATGCCGGCGTCAAATTCGGGGCTGCCGCCCTCTTGATAGAAGGTGGTGACATAAAGCTGGAGATCCTTGCCCTTGATGGCTTCGGTGACAACGTTTGAGTCCCAAGTGTCGCCGGCGAGGAGGGGGAACTTAACGCCCTGAGCGGCTGCCTGGTCGATGATGAGGGAGGCGGCTTCGGTGGAAACAGGGGATACGAAAACGTCAGCGCCGTAGTTTTTGGCGTTGGAGACATAGGAGGCGTAGTCGGAGGTACCGTCGGGGAAGGTTTCGAATTTTACTTCGCCGCCCAGTTTTTCGAATGCTTGTTTAAAGTAGTTGCAAAGACCGACGGAATAGTCGTCGCCAAGCTTGGCAAGCAGATATGCCTTTTTGGCGGTGAATGTTTCCTTTGCGAAGTTTGCAAGCACGGTGCCCTGGAAGGGGTCAAGGAAGCAGATGCGGAAATAGTGGGTGTTGCCCTCTGTAACTGCGGGGTTTGTGCAGGTAACGCCGATGGCGGGGATGCCCGCGTCTTTAAATGTATCGGAGCTGGCGATGGAAACGCCGGAGCCGTAGGAGCCAAGAACCACGGAAACGCCGGCGCTGACAAGGGTTGCAGCGGCTGTGGGACCCTTTTCTGCGGCGGATTCGTTATCGACGGTCACAAGCTCAACGTTGTAGGTTTCGCCGCCGATTTCGACTGTGGGCTGCATGTCGTGAGCATAAAGGATGCCAAGAGTTTCTTGTTTTCCGCCTGCTCCATTGTCGCCGGAAGCGGGTTCGAAAACGCCGATTTTAACGGTTTTAAGCTTGGGGTCGGCAACAGGCGCGCCGGAAGCCTGGGGCTTGCCCGAAGCTTCGGGCTTTGCAGAGTTGCCGCAGCCGGCAAAAAGTGAAAAGACCATGAGACACGCAAGAATTAGAGCAAGATACTTTTTCATGAATAATCCTCCGATTTTTCTGCGGGTTTTGTCCCGCAAATGATGTGGTGTCCGTGTAACGCGAACAAATGTCCGCGCATAACCATACAAGAATTATAGCGCACAAGGCTTGAAAATGCAAGAATTATTTGCAAAAAATTCATATTTGCGGGTGC
>JAVVZC010000140.1:0-3955 GCA_036650755.1 Oscillospiraceae bacterium | reverse complement strand
GCCCTCGGCTTAATTAGTTTACATAATTATTTTCCTACGGAAATGCTCTGAAGAACCTCCGTGCTGTTTTTTGAGCTGTTTAAGGTTTTGATGTATGCGGTGTACTTCCCCGCGTCGCCATTTTCGTCAAAGGCAATTTCGCCGGTGACGCCCTTCATGGTGACGGCGGGCAGCGCTGCCGCGATTGCTTTTGCATCGGTGCTTTCGGCGGATTTTATTGCCTCGATAATCGCCATATAGGCGTCATAGGCGAGTGCGGAGGCGGGGGCAACGCTGTCCGAGCCGCCGTTGTCCTCAATGCGGGACTTTGTTTCGTTGAGCCAAGCGCTGAAAAGCGCCACAAACTCGGCGGTTTCGGGGACGTCCGTGCTGTCCTGATTGAAGCCGGAGCAGAAAAAGACGTTTTTGCCGTAGGTGTTCAGCTTTTTGACAACAAAGGAGGTGTCCCAAGTGTCACAGCCCAAAAACGGGAAATTAAGCCCATTTGAGCGCGCCTGTTTGATAATCAGCGGCGCCGCGGAAACAGCGGAGGGTGAAAAGACGAAATCCGCTTCGGAACTTTTGATTTTTCTTAATAGAGGGTCGAAATTGCTTTGGGATTGGGGGTAGGTGAATTCCTCGGTTCTGCCGCCCAAGTCGGTGAATTCCTTTTTGAAAGCTCTAACAAGCCCGGCTTCGCACTTGTCATCGGAATTGCTCATAATGGCGGCGTCGCGCAGACCCTTGTCAAAGGCAAATTTTGCCATTACGCTGGCTTGAAAGCTGTCAAGGTAGCTAATTCGGAAATAGCTTTTGTTCCCGACAGTGACCTCGGGAGCTGTGCAGGAGGCACCCACAATGGGGATGCCCGCCTTGTCGAAAATCTCCCCACCGGCGATGGAAAGCGCGGAGCCATAGGAGCCGATTGCCGCGCAAACGCCGGCATTTACAAGGCTTTCGGCGGCGCTGACCGCGCCCGCTTCGCTTGAAAGATTGTCCGCTTCGACAAGCTTTATGTCGTATGTAACGCCCTTCACATCAACTGTGGGGCAAATTGAATTTGCATATTGGATGCCAAGGGTTTCTTGAATTCCGCCCTCGGAATTTTTTCCTGAAAGGGGCTCAAAAACGCCAATTTCGATTATGTTTTTGTTTTCGACCGATTTTAAAACGGATTTTTGTTCAACTTTTCCGCCACCGCCGCCACAGGCGACGAAAATGGCAATAACAACGCAAAGCGCCACAATAAGCGACACGAATTTTTTCATTTTAACTCCTAAAAGCGTATATGTTAACACAGCAATTGCAATAATATTCCTGTATATAGTAAATCAAATAGGCGCAAAATGCAAGCAGCACAGCTAATTCTTATCAATTGTTTACAAAATAGTGACAAGAAATTCTATAATGTAGTAAAATCAGTCAAGCATTTGGGGGCTTGTGCGCCAATCTCCCTGTCCCCTGCGCTCCTCTTTTGCGGCGTAAGCCAAAACGTAGAGGTCGTGAGCGGCGCTTTCCAGCTTGAAAAGATTTTTGCATTCCGGGGAAAGCTCATTGACGGCGGCGGGCTTTGTTATGATTGGAATTGTCGCCTTCTCCCCCATCAGCTTAAGCGCCGCCCGCCCCTTTTCGTTTGCGGCAAGCACACGGGCGTAGGGCGGCGTGCCCTGTGCCTGTCCCGCCTTTAAGCCCAAGGCGGCGCACATGCTCATGCGGCGAATTCGGGACAGGGCGTAGCGCTTTGATTTTGCGGCGGCGAGAATTCCGTCGATGGTGGGTTCGACTGCGGCGGCGGCAAAAAGCCGGTTTCCCAAGCCCTCGGCGGCGTCGGGCACGGCGTTAAAATCCCCCTCGCCAAGCATGCGGAAGCGGGAGATTATCACGTTTTCCAGATTTTCCATGGAAACCGGGCCCCGACCCAGCTTTTCCTCACGGTGAAAGACCTTTGCCACCTCACGGGGCATGTGGTGGTCGGCGGTTTTTCCCGCTTGGAGCAGAGTTCTGATGGCTTGGGCGGAGCTGCCCGGCTCATCGTGACCCGCCCCTGTGCGCAAAATTGTCAGAGGTTCGATGCGAAGATGCTGATTGTAAATCGCCTTTAAATATTCCACGGCGAGAATGTTGTTGGGCTTTTCAAGTTGCTCCGCAAGCTGACCGATGTCCCGAGTAAGGGCGTTTTGACGAGCGGCGGCATAGGGAATTCCCGTTTCCAGCTCCTCACGGATTGCGGCGTCCAAGGCGGGGTCAAGAAGGGCGGTTGCAAGGGCGTTAAGGATATTTAAGTCCCCGCATTCACTGCCAAAGCTAAGATAATCAACACAGCCAAGCCCGCCCAAAAGTCCAAGCGCTCCCCTTGCAAAGCCCTCGGCAGAGGAAAGCGCCCAAGGCAGAGGCAGTTCAAAAACAAGATCCGCGCCGCCGCGAACGGCAGCTTCCGCTCGGGCGTGCTTTGAAAAAGCGGCAGGCTCCCCTCTTTGGACAAAATCGCCGGACATGACGCAAACAACGGCGCAGTCCCGAGAAATCGCCTTTTTGCTCTCCTCAATGTGAAGCTTGTGGCCGTTATGGAAGGGGTTGTATTCGGCGACAATTCCCAAAATCTTCATAAATTGACTCCTTTGTGATGATTATTTAGTGAAAGTGTGTTAAATTATCGAAAAGCCTTGATTTTTTGGGTGGAAATGGTTTAAAATAGCAAGGTGTGTATTTTAGTAGTAAATACTATGTCCTATTTTACAGTTTACTTGCACCGATTACAACAAGAAAGGGTCGTTACATGAAAATTTTAGTAATAAACGCAGGAAGCTCCTCACTAAAGTATCAGCTTTTTGATATGGAGGGCGAAAAGGTCCTGGCAAAAGGTCTTTGCGAGCGCATCGGCATCGACGGTCACCTAAAGCACAGTCCCCTAATCGGCGACAAGCCGGTTTTTGACGAGGACATTGCCCTTCCCACCCACAGCGAGGCAATTGCCGCTGTTATCGACAAGCTGACCAGCGCTCAATATGGCGTTGTTGCGTCCATGTCCGAAATCAACGCCGTGGGTCACCGCGTCGTTCACGGCGGCGAGTTCTTCTCCTCCTCCGTGCTCATCACCGATGAAGTCCTTAAGGCAATTAACGACTGCACTCCCCTTGCGCCCCTCCACAACCCCGCAAACATCACCGGCATCAACGCCTGCACAAAGGTTATGGGCGCTGTTCCTCAGGTTGCCGTTTTTGACACCGCCTTCCATCAGACCATGCCCGGCAAGGCATACACCTATGCCATCCCCCACGAATACTACGACAACGACAAAATCCGCCGCTACGGCTTCCACGGCACCAGCCACCGCTACGTTGCGGATCGCGCCGCCGCCATGCTCAATAAGCCTGTTGAGCAGCTTAAGCTAATCTCCTGCCACATGGGCAACGGAAGCTCCATCTGCGCCATCAACGGCGGCAAGAGCGTTGACACCTCCATGGGCTTCACCCCCCTTGTGGGACTTCCCATGGGCACCCGCTGCGGCGATTTGGACAGCGGCGTCATCCAGTTCCTCATGAACAAATACAACTACAGCATCGACGAGGTTATGACCATCCTTAACAAAAAGTCCGGCGTTCTGGGTGTTTCCGGAATTTCCAGCGACTTCCGTGACCTTGACAACGCCGCCGAAAAGGGCGACAAGCGCGCACAGCTGGCGCTGGACATTTTCCATTACAGCGTTGCAAAGGTTGTTGGCTCCTATGTTGCCGCCATGAACGGCGTTGACGCCATCATCTTCACAGCCGGCATCGGCGAAAACAGCAAGAGCACTAGAGCCTCCATCTGCGAATACCTGACCTATCTTGGTTGCAGTGTTGACGAGGAGAAAAACAAGGGTCGCGGCAAGGAAGCCTTCATCTCCACCGACGACAGCAGCGTAAAGCTTCTCGTAATCCCCACAAACGAAGAATTGGTAATAGCAAGAGACACCGACCAATTGGTCACGAAATAA
>JAVVZC010000139.1:0-3976 GCA_036650755.1 Oscillospiraceae bacterium | reverse complement strand
TTATAATAACACCCCGTCCCCCCATTGTCAAGCCCTTTTTTCCCTATTTTCCCCTGTTTTATCAATGCCTCCCGCTTTCGCTAAATATAGTGAATTTTGCGGCTTTCTTTCCCCTATGATGTGCCTATAATAATGTACCTCATGTTGGGAATAATGACTGCAAACATCTTTTCCCAAAGGGAGGCACAAAAACTTGAAGCTGTTCAATCTTTTCCGCCCGAAAAATCCACAGCCCCATCCCGAAAAGCTTCCACATTATAATGATACAATTTGCGCAAAGTCACTTAAAGCCATTTTTTCCGACTGCTCCGACCTGCAAACCCGGGAGCTTGCCGTGGGCGGCGCCAAAACGGGACTTGTGACGATATTTTACTTGGATGGACTTGTTGACGGCAACTCCGTCAGCGAAACCGTGGTCCGTCCCCTCACCGACGCCGGGCGCTGCTGTGGCGAGAACGGTGCCCGCGCCTCCATGGACGCTATCCTCAAAGGCGCCGTCTATTGCGCCAACGCCACGGAGAAGCGGGAAATGGATAAGCTTGTTGAGGCTTTGGTTCAGGGCTTTACCGCCGTCGTCTTTGACAGGGAGCACTCCGCCCTTGTTTTTGAAACCCGCTCCGGGGTTCAGCGCTCCATTTCCGAGCCCACTATTGAAAAAGCGGTAAAGGGGGCAAAGGACGCCTTCATTGAACGTTTGCGCATCAACACCATGCTTGTGCGCCGCAAGCTTCGCACGCCCAAGCTCAAAATGCAAAGCTGCACCGTGGGGCGGGAGAGCGGCACCCAGCTTGTAATTGCCTATGTGGAGGGCATCGCAAACCCGAAAACCATTGAAGCCCTCCGTCTGCGGCTTGACAGCATTGACATTGACGGCGTTCTCGCCACGGGAAACTTGGAGGAATATCTTTCCGACGCGCCCCGCTCACCCTTTCCGCTTATAATGCACACGGAGCGCCCCGACCGCTTTGCCTACAACCTTTTGGACGGCAGGGTGGGGCTTTTGATTGACGGACTGCCCCTTGGGCTTTTGTTGCCCGCCACCTTTTCCGAAATGATGCGGGTGCCGGAGGCACGTGCCCAGCACTATGCCATTGCCTCGTTTTTGCGGGTGCTTCGATATTTTGCCGCTTTTGTTTCCGTTTTGCTGCCCGCTCTTTATCTTGCCATCGCCATGTACCATCAAGAGATGTTGCCCCTGAAAATGTTGCTCTCCGTCATTGAGAGCAAGCAGTCGGTGCCCTTTTCCACCGGCGTTGAAATTATCGGCATGCTTGTCGCCTTTGAGCTTTTGCAGGAGGCGGGCTTTCGCCTGCCCAGTCCTATTGGCGAAACCATCGGCATTATCGGTGCCCTCATCGTGGGGCAAAGCGCCGTGGAGGCAAAGGTTGTGTCGCCCATTGCCGTTATCGTTGTCGCCATGGCGGGGATTATGGGCTACACGGTGCCAAACCAAGATTTAAGCTCCGCCCTGCGGCTCTGCCGATTTTTCATGGTGCTCTGCGCCCTTTTCGGCGGCATGTTCGGGGTTATGGTGGGGCTGGTGCTGATTTTTTACCATCTTTGCAGTTTGGAAAGCTTTGGCGTTTCCTATCTCAGCCCCCTGACGGGGGACAAGCCTTTGGGCATTTTCTCCATGATATTAAGTGTGCCCCTGCGCCACAATAAATATCGGGAGGAAGTGCTTGAAACCCCCAACAGGAGAAACCAAAAATGACTTATACATTATATATAGGGCGCAGACGGGCAAAACGCCTGCTACTGCTTCTGATTTTTCCGCTTTTTTTGAGCTGCCTTTGTGGCTGTCGGGGCAGTATCTATGCAAACTATCGGGACACGGCGGAGCTTCAGCTTGTGCAAACCTTTGGGCTTGACCGAGGCGAACATGGCTTTGAGCTTAGCGTTTCCACAGGCTCCGGGCTTCCCGAGCAGCCCACGGTTCGAATTTCCCGCCCGGATGACAGCATCATCGGGGGCATGGAGGAGCTTCGTGACTACTCCCCGAAAAACGAGCTGTATTTTGCCCACACCCGCTACTGCCTTTTGGGTGAGGGCTTGGCGCGCTATTCTCTTGCCGAATATTTCGATTTTATGGAGCGCAGCTCCCAGCTTCGCACAGACATCGTGCTTTTCATCGCAAAGGACAGCACGGCGAAAAAAATCATTCAAGGCTCCGGCGAAAAATCCAGCGAGGTGACCGAGGGTCTTTCCTCCTTGGAAAGGGAGGTGCGCCAGCGGGGCGAGGGCTATCCCTTTAATTGCCGCGAGGTCATCCGCTCCTTGGACGAATACGGCAGTGCCCTTGTTTGCGCCGTCAGGGCTTCCGAAACAAAAGGGGCACTGCTGACGGACAGCGGCGACATTTTGCCCACCTCCGACGGCTACGCCGTTTTGCGGGGGGATAAGCTTTGCGGCTTTCTTGACCCACGGTCGGCGGTGGGTGTGAATATTTTAATCGGCAAGCCCATTTATACCTCCATCACCTTCCCCGACGGCGAGGGCGGGGACGCCACCGTTTATCTAAGCCGAGGCGACGCCAAAATTTCCGGGGCTTGGAGCGAGGACGGCACTCTTTCAAAAATCATTACGGAGGTTTCCATTGTGGCGGAGCCGGGCGAGCTGCAAAGCCCCCAAACCCGCCTTGACGCCGATTACCTTGCAAAGCTGAACGCCGCCCTTGAAAGGGAGATGACTTCACGCTTTACAAGAGTTTTGCGCTTTTCACAGGATAAGGAGGCGGATTTTTTGGGGCTTTACGGAATTTTGCGGCGCAGCTCCCCCCGAGAAATTTCAAATTTGCAGGAGCCTTTCCCCGCGGCGCTTGCAAAGGCGGAGCTGGTCGTTCGGGTAAGCTGTGAAATTTCGCCCGCAATGTCCCTTAAGGACAGCGGGGAGGAGGATAGGTAAGATGCAACAGGCAAACACGGGCATCAGCCGCTATCAGCTTTTTTGCCTTATTTTCATGGGACTTTTGTCCCCAATTATCGAGCTACTTCCAAAACGACCTGTCCACCTTGCCGGCGGCGGCGCCTGCTATTCGGTACTGCTTGCTTTTTTTCCACTTTTTGTGCTACTGCTCATCAAAACCCGACTTTTGAAAAACGCCGCCCCGGAGGAGGGCTTGGGCGAGGTTGTGCTTCGGGTTTTTGGAAAAATCCCCGGTCGGGTGCTGATTTTTATTATCACGGCTTGGCTGATTTTTTACACCGCCTTCGCCCTTCGGATAAGCGCCGACCGCTATGTTGTTTCCGCCTATCAGCAGGCTACGCCCACAATTTTCATTGTTGTACTGCTTTTTATCTCCACGCTGGCGTCCTTGGGCGCTTTCCGGGCGCTGGGACGGACGGCGGAGGCGTTTTTTCCACTGCTTCTGCTTGCGCTGGTGGTGATTTTTGCGCTTGCGGCACAGGATATCAACTATAATTTCATCCCGCCCTTGAGGGCGACGGAGCCAATTTCACTTTTTGCGGGCAGTCTGCCCATTTTGAATGTTTTGGGCTTGGGTCTGTATTTGAGCTTTCTTGAGGGACGGGTGGAAAAGCGGGGAAGTGCCTTGAAAACCTCTTTGCTTTGGCTTTTGTTTTTGCTTGCAGTGGTGTTTTTTCTCTGTCTCACCTGCGTGGGAAGCTTCGGCGCAACGGCGGTTACAAGACTAAGCCGCCCCTTTTTTTCCATGATACAAAACATTTCCGTTTTCAGCTTCATCGAGCGCCCGGAAACCCTTGTAATCGCCCTTTGGGTCATAACAGATTTCGTTTTTTTGGCAACCTTGCAATTCATAATAGCCGCAAACCTGCGCCTCTGCTTCGGCTTTCCCCGAAACACAATGGAGACAGGCAGACGGAGAAGCATGAAAAACGGACGCTTTTTGCTGATTGCCTGCGCCCTGCTTGTCTTTGTCATAGCCATGGCGCTCCCCTTCGACTCCCCCGCCCTCTCCCTACGCCTAGTGCCCGGAATAAACCTCTGCTTCTCCTTC
>JAVVZC010000138.1:0-3992 GCA_036650755.1 Oscillospiraceae bacterium | reverse complement strand
ACCCCTTGGAAACACTTGATTTCCAAGGGGTATAATTCTTTTAATTGGATTACATACCGAACTTTTTGTTGAACTTCTCAACGCGTCCGCTGGTATCGATAAGCTTCTGCTTGCCGGTGTAGAAGGGGTGACATTTGGAGCAAATCTCAACTGTAATGTCCTTCTTTGTAGAGCCTGTTTCGATAACCTCGCCGCAAGCACACCTGATAGTGGTTTGCTCGTAGTTGGGGTGGATTCCTGCCTTCATTTATGTTCACCTCTTTCATGAGTTTAGCTTTCAAAACGCAAGTTGTATTGTAGCATAGGTATAAGCTTTTGGCAAGAGTTTTTTTAAATTTCGTAACATAAAGTTACAAAATGTGAAAAGCCCGGGTCAAAATTCGACTATTTTCCTTGGGGTGAAGCCTTTGGCTCCGCCTGCCGGGAAAAGGGGAAAACGATTGTGGCGTTGCCGTCCTTGTCGTAGACCGCGATGTGGCGAAGCCCGTAAAACAGCCCGCCCGCAAGGATAAGCGCCAGCAAAATCACAATTAAAACCCGCGAAAAAAACGACTTGGATTTTTGCCTGCCCTTGTAAACGTCTTTAGGTCTGATTGCCATTTTTCAGCCCTCCCCTGCTTGGATTATTGATTTTTGTTCTCGATTTCCGTGATTTGCGCGATGCGGCGGGCGTGTCTGCCGCCCTCAAACTCGGTGTTTAAAAAGGTGTCCACAATTTTCAGAGCCAAGCCCGCGCCCAAAACTCTTGCGCCCAGCGCCAAAACATTCGCGTCGTTGTGGCGGCGTGTAAACTCGGCGGAAAAGCAATCGCCGCAGTTTGCGGCGCGGACGCCGTGAACCTTGTTTGCCGCGATGGAAATGCCGATGCCGGTGCCGCAAATGATGATGCCACGGTCAAATTCGCCGCCGGCAACAGCCCTGCCCACGGCTTCGCCATAGAGGGGGTAGTCGCAGCTCTCCTCGGTATAGGTGCCAAAATCCTTGTAGGCAAGCCCCTTTTCGTCCAAATAAGCCATTATTTCCTGCTTTAGGGCAAAGCCGCCGTGGTCGCTTCCCAGTGCAATCATATTTATCTCCGTTTCCGCCGCGTAGGGCTTTTGTATTTTTTTTGCTTGTTTTATGTCCGAATAGGATAATCAAGCGCAGCATGATATCCCAATAATCTATATTTTGATAAACTCCGGCTTGCGCCCGGCAAACGCCGTTACATATTTATAACCCAAATCCCGCAGAATGTCAAAGCCTCTTTTGATGCCGCCGCCCGCGTCCGCCACCTTGTGAGCGTCGCTGCCCACTGTGATGATTTCGCCGCCCAGCTCACGGTAAAGGCGCAAAATATCCGCCGTGGGAATGGAGTCGCCCAAAAGTGGATTGCGGAAGCCGGCGCAGTTTATTTCGATGCCCCTGCCGCCCTCGATAAGGTTTTTCAGCATGAGGCGCAGTGCGTCGCCGTGGGTTTTTAGGTTAAGCTCCGTTTTGAAGCCCGAGCGCCTTGTGTAACGGATTGGGTAGCCGATGTGCGCCATGGTGTCGAAGCTGTCAAGGCGGGAAAGCTCCACCAGCTCCTCCACATAATCGTCGATTATTCGGCGGCAAAATGTCTCATCGGGATAATCCATCTCGTAAAAGTCGATATTTCCCCGAAGATTGTGGAGAGAACCCAAAATAAAGTCCAGCTCCGGTGAGGCGGCAATTTGGGCGGCAAGGCTGGGATTGTGGTTTATTTCGCCCAGCTCCAAGCCCAAGCCCAAGGTCATGCCACGGGGCGCGCCTCGGACGGCTTCGGAAAACATGTCACCCATTTTGTCACGAAAGGAGAAGCAATTCTCGTCGGGCACGCCGGTGGAAAAGCTGTCAAGGTCGCAGTGGTCGGTGAAGCAAAGCCGTGAAACCCCCGCCTCATAGGACGCCCGCGCCATTTCAAGCATGGTGTTTGAGCCATCCTGAGAGCAGTTGCTGTGAAGATGATGGTCAATGTATTGCAAGGTGGTGCTCCTTTCTTTTTGCCGTCGCCTAAAAGGGCCAAGCGCCGGGTATCCATGCCAGCAAATCCGAATATGCCCTTGGCACGGGAATTCCCGTCAGCACCGGGTAGAAAAACAGGAACAGGGCAAGGCAGACGGCTGTGAAGCCGAAAACCTTGGAGCGCCACTTTCTGTCCCGAAGTCGGAAGGAATTGAAAACATGGCAAAGCGCCAAAACAAGGAAAATCAGGCTGGGGAAATAATGGTATTCAAAGGTGATGCGGGTGATGAAAATCCAAGGAACAAGCTGTGCCAAATATCCGATTAGGATAAATAACGCCTTTCCATCGCGGAAACGGATAACTTTCCAAACCATGGCGCCCATCGCCAGCAGTCCCGCCCAGCACACCAGCGGGTTTAAAAACGCGCCGAAGGCGGATTTCATGTTGCCGGGCAGAGAGCGGAGGTAGTATAAAATCGGTCTGCCGTCCACAATCCACTGGTACCAGCGGGAGGAATAGGGGTGCTCCGCGGTGACGCCAACGTGGTAGGTGAGCATGTAATTTTGGTTGTCGAGGACGATTTTAAGGTAGTCCTTGTCGAAAAACATCCCGACGCCGGACATGCCCTTTGCCTGTCCGTAGGGGAAATAGCTGACATAATAGATGACCAGCGGAATGAGCACGAAAAACAAAATGCACTGGAAAATGTTCTTGATAAGCTCCCGCCGATGCTCCTTTTTGTGACCGCTGCCAACCATTTCACGCCAGCGGACAATGCGGAACAGCAGCCAAATAACACCAAGCCCCATGCCGGCGTAAATCGCCGTCCACTTTGAAGCGGCGCCCAAGCCGAAGCACAGCCCGGAGAGAAACAGGGGGAGGGTTTCCCGCCATTTTTTGAAAAACGGCTCATCTCGGGGGGCGGTGATGTAGCGATACATGAAGAAATACATTAGAATTATGAAAAACACGCCGTAGGTGTCGATGGTGGCGATGCGGGTTTGGACGAAGTGCATGAAGTCAAAGGCGAAAAGCAGAGTTCCGCAGACGGAAATTGCCCTTGAGCCGAAAAGGTTTTTGGTGAAAATATAGAAGGGCAGCAGCATTAAAATGCCGAAAAGCACGCCCATAAAGCGCCAGCCAAAGGGGTTTAGACCCAGCAGCTCGATGCCGCCCGCAATGATGATTTTGCCCAAGGGCGGGTGGGAAATTTCGTAGGGATAGACGCCCGTCAGGTGCTCGTAGGCGGTGCGGGCGTGGTAAATTTCGTCGAAGTAGGCGCTGTTCATGTAGCTTTCAGTTTCGGGGATTTTTTCCGCCTCGTCAAAAAGCGGCGCCGCGCCCCCGTCAAAAACCATGGTTTTGGCTGTAATCATTGCGCCGTCGGAAGAATAGAGGGCAAGCTCGCCCATATCCAAGCGGGCGTCCGCGATTATGCGGACATATTTCGTCGACTTGCCGGGAGTTTTCAGCTCCGCCTCGTGCCATTTGAAGATGTCGGAGTAGGTTTGCTCCATTGTGGCTTCGTCGGAATAGGTGACGCCGTCATCGGAAAATTGGAGGAAATAGTTCCCGGTGTGGAGCCCGGAATAGTACATAACCCGAGAGATTTCCGTGTTTTCCGGCAGCTCCGCCACCACATAGCGCCCCTTGTCGGCAAAGCCGCAAAAGCTTTCCGGTGCCGAATGGTCACCCAGCCCGAAAAACGCCACAGCTCCGTAAAGCAGCATGATGAGAACAAGCGGCAAAATGTCCTTTTTTTCCATAGGAAAGCGCCGCCGCGGATAGGAAAGCCGCCCGGTTTCCCGCTCGTAAACGTCCGCAACCGGGTTTTCCTTCTTGAAAAGCAAAAAATAAGCGGCAAAAAACATCAGCACCAGCGTTATCGCCAGCACCAAAAATATTAAAGGAAAAACGCCCATGCCCCAGCCACCTCAAGTTAATATTTCCGTTATCAAGTCCCTTGACCTAATCGACATATAATTATACTACATATTATGCCCTATGTCCAACAAAAACCAAGCGC
>JAVVZC010000137.1:0-4010 GCA_036650755.1 Oscillospiraceae bacterium | reverse complement strand
TTGACGGCACTCCCATCCCCCAGGATTGGTGCAAGGGCTTTGCTGACGGCGCAGTTTACCTCAGCCCCCTGAATGAAGCCATCATCGGCGAGGGCACCAAGGAAGCAATCGAAAAAGCCGAAGCCGGCATCAAGGACGGCAGTCTCCACGTCTTTGCAGGACCTCTTTCCGGCGTTGGCAAGGACTTTGACGGCAAGGAAATCAAAATGGACGTTGCCGAGGGCGACTTCTTTGCAGAAGGCGTCAAGGGTTCCGCACCCGCATGGTGCTACATCATCCCCGGCATCACCGTGCTTGGCTAATATTCTCTAACCCCAACGGCGGGGTCGCGTTTTCGCGGCTCCGCCGAACTTGTTTTTTGCCCCACTTTTCTATTTATCCCGTCCCCGCCCGAAACCTTACCCCCCGCGCGCATTGCAGCGCGCAAAAAAGGAGTTGAGCTTAATGAATTGCGCAATTGAACTGCGCGACATTACTAAAACCTTTGGAAGTGTCGTTGCCAACAGCCGAGTTTGCCTGTCCCTTAACAGGGGCGAAATTCTTGCGCTGCTGGGTGAAAACGGCAGTGGAAAAACCACGCTGATGAACATGATTGCCGGCATCTATTACCCCGACAGCGGGGAAATATTTGTGGATGGCAATGAGGTTTCCATCAGCTCGCCCAAGGACGCCTTTACCCTTGGGATTGGCATGATTCATCAGCACTTTAAGCTGGTGGATGTGCTTACAGCCTCCGAAAACATCATTCTTGGCTTGCCGGGACATGGCAGGCTGGATCGGAAAAAGCTTTCCGCCGAGATTTTGGAAATCTCCCAAAAATACGGCTTTGAGCTGGACCCCAATAAAAAAGTATACGACATGTCCGTGTCCGAAAAGCAGACGGTGGAAATCGTCAAGGTGCTTTATCGGGGCGCGAGCATTCTAATTTTGGACGAGCCCACCGCCGTCTTAACGCCTCAGGAGGCGGGAAAGCTTTTTGATGTTCTCCGCAACATGAAAAAGGACGGCAAGGCAATCGTCATTATCACCCATAAGCTGAACGAGGTTATGGACATTTCCGACAAGGTCGCCGTGCTCCGTCGGGGCGAATACATCGGCACCGTGAACACTGCCGAAACCGACAGCCAGTCCCTTACGGACATGATGGTTGGCCACAAGGTGAACCTTGACATCGAGCGCCCCCCGGTGAAAAACGCTGTGGACAGACTGCTTGTTTCGGAGCTTTGCTGCACAAGCGTTGACGGCGTTAAGGTTTTGAACAATGTTTCATTTTGCGCCCGAAGCGGCGAAATTCTTGGCATAGCAGGCGTTGCGGGCAGCGGTCAGCGTGAGCTTTGCGAAGCAATCGCAGGGCTTTACAAGGTCGATAGCGGCAGCATCCGCTACACCCCCCCAAAGGACGGCAAGGAGCGGGAGCTGGTGGGTCGTGACCCGCTTAGCATTCAGCGGCTGGGCGTTTCACTTGCCTTTGTGCCCGAGGACAGACTGGGCATGGGGCTTGTGGCGGGCATGGGCATGGTGGGCAATATGCTCCTCCGCTCCTACCGAAACGGCAAAAGTCCCTTCACCGACACAAAGCCGGGGCTTGCCCTCGCCCAAGATGTGGTGGAAAAGCTGGAGGTTTCCACCCCCTCCGTTTCCACCCCCGTCAGCCGCCTTTCCGGCGGAAATGTCCAAAAAGTCCTGCTGGGACGGGAAATTGCCTCCTCACCCTCGGTTATTATGGCGGCATACCCGGTTCGGGGACTTGACATAAATTCCTCCTACACAATTTATCACCTGCTCAATCAGCAAAAGGAAAAGAACGTGGCGGTAATTTACGTGGGCGAGGATTTGGACGTGTTGCTGGAGCTTTGCGACCGTGTGCTGGTGCTTTGCGGCGGCGAGGTCAGCGGAATTGTGGACGCGCGCAGCGCCACAAAGGAACAAATCGGCACCCTAATGACACAAAAAAACAGTGAAATGCGGGAAGGTGGGAAATAATGGCGGTACTTTCAAAAAGAGAACCCCTGGTACGCATCGCCAAGCGGGACGACATTGCAAAGCATAAGGCTTGGCTCATTCGCGGCGCGGCGCTGCTGATTGCTCTCGCCTTGGGCGGCATTGTAATTTTGGCGCTGGGGCACAACCCCTTCGAAATATATTGGGACATGCTCCGCGGCTCCGTCCAAACAAAAACCTCCCGAGTGGAAACCATCAAAATCGCAATTCCGCTTTTGGGCGCGGCAATCGCCATCGCCCCCGCCTTTCGGATGAAATTCTGGAACATCGGCGCCGAGGGACAAATTTTGGCGGGCGCCATCGCCTCCACATATTTTGCGCTGTTTTGGTGCAACTCCATACCCCGCCCCCTGCTCCTTATTGTAATGTTTGTGGCGGGCGCGCTGGCAGGCGGAATTGTGGGGCTTATCCCCGCGGTTTTCAAGGCGAAATGGGGCACCAACGAAACACTTTTCACCCTGATGCTCAACTACATTCTCCTTGGAATTGAGCGCTACCTCCAAAATGGACCTTGGCGCGACCCCAAGGGAACCGGCTTTCCCATCATCGCCATGTTCGACAAATCCGCCCGACTGCCAAAGGTTTTTGGCGTCCATATCGGCTGGATGATTGTCATTTTGCTGGTTATCGGCATGTTTATTTATCTCAATTACACAAAGCAGGGCTACGAAATTTCCGTTGTGGGCGAGTCGGAGCGGACAGCACGTTACGCGGGCATGAACGTTCCAAAAATCATCATCCGCACCATGCTGATTTCCGGCGCAATCGCGGGAATTGTGGGCTTTATCACCGTTTCCGGCGCGGACTACACCCTTAACGAGGGCACAGCCGGCGGCGTGGGCTTCACGGCGATAACGGTGGCTTGGCTTGCAAAGCTGAACCCCTTTGCCATGGTTGGAATTGCGGGCTTCCTTGCGATTTTAACAAAGGGCTCCAACACCATCCAAACAAACTTCAAAATTCCCGCCTCCGCCAGCGGAGTTTTAACGGGAATTATCCTCTTTTCCATGCTTGCCTGTGAGTTTTTCATCAACTATCGGATGATATTCCGAGGACATAAGGAGGCTTGTGAAAATGACCCTACTTAACTTTTTCTGCGCCGCCGTGCTTGCCTCCTGCCCCCTGCTTTTCGGCACCTTGGGCGAGAGCCTGTCGGAAAAATCCGGCAGCCTTAACTTGGGCGTTGAGGGCATGATGTTCATGGGCGCCGTTGCGGGGCTTGCCGGCTCCTTCTACTACGAGCAGTCGGCGGCAAACCCCATCGCCGCGGTTTCCGTCATCATCGCCATACTTTGCGCCTTCCTTTGCGCCGCCTTTGGGGCGCTCATCTACAGCGTAATCACAATCACACTTCGGGCAAACCAAAACGTCACGGGTCTTGCTCTGACCATTTTCGGCACCGGCTTCGGCAACTTTGTGGGCGAAGCAATCGGCAACGCCTCCGGCGGCTATGTGGTGGTGAGCGAGGTCACAAAAAACGCCTTTAACGTGCCCCTGTTTCAAGGGCTTGCAAACATCCCCGTTGTGGGAAAACTGCTGTTTTCCTATAACTTTATGGTCTATTTGGGCATCGCCTGCGCGATTGTGCTTGCAATTTTGCTCAAGCATTCAAGAACCGGGCTAAACCTTCGTGCCGTGGGCGAAAGCCCCGCGACGGCGGACGCGGCGGGCATCAATGTGAACCGCTACAAGTACCTTTCAACGGTTATCGGCGGCGGCATCACGGGGCTTGGCGGGCTTTACATCGTCATGAACTCCGCAAACGGCGTCGGCGGCGTTTGGGTGCACAACTGCGTGGCGGGCTACGGCTGGCTGGCGGTTGCACTGGTTATTTTTGCAACATGGAACCCTTCCCGCGCCGTACTTTGCGCCTTTATCTTCGGCGCGCTGTCCGTCATGCGGCTCTACGTTCCGCTGGGAATTCCCGACCAAATTTATGAGATTTTCCCCTATATCGCAACGGTTATTGTGCTGATTATTGTCTCTTTGCGGAAGAAACGGGAGAACCA
>JAVVZC010000136.1:0-4018 GCA_036650755.1 Oscillospiraceae bacterium | reverse complement strand
CCGTGGGATTGAAGCAGGCAGGCGTTGGTTTCTGTGCCCAAGGCGGCGACGCAATTTTCGGCAAGCTCACGGGTGCCGGGCAGGGCGTAGGGCGCTGTTTGGATGTCGGCTCCCAGCGCCTGAGCGGCTTCGTCGATTAGGAGGGGAATTTTTTCGCCCATGCAGGAAAAAATGGTGGAGTAGATGGGGTGGGTGTGAACGACCGCAAAAATCTCCGGTCTTGCCCTGTAAACAGAAAGATGCAGTCCCGCTTCGATGGAGGGACGGCGCTCGCCGTGAAGGATTTTGCCGTTCATGTCCATAACAACCACGTCATCCACGGTGCAGTTGTCATAATTCATGCCACTGGGACTTATGTAAACTCGTCCTTCCTTGTCTCGAACGCTAATATTTCCCCAAGTTTCAACGGTGAAGCCCTCGTGAATAAGCTTTTTACCCGCGTCTATGATAATCTTACGCATATCCATATTTTTTTGTCCTTTCAATTGACAGCAAAATGTTAAAAATTTACTTGCCACAAGGGAAGTGTGGATTTTCTTTGCGGCTCGTGTTACAATTGGATTAGTGTAGCAATTTTATACGATTTTCAAACAAAATGCAAGCTTCATGGAGGGTTTTATGGACGCATACGAAAAACTTCAAAAATGCCTTGCCTGTGTCAGGGCAAAAACAGATTTTATCCCCGAAATTGCGCTGGTTTTAGGCTCCGGTCTGGGCGGCTTCGGCGGGGAGGTGGACATTGTTTCCACCGTTGAATACAAAGACATCGAGGGCTTTCCCGTTTCCACAGTCCCCGGGCATGTGGGCAGATTTATCTTCGGCTATGTTTCCGGCGTGCCACTTGTTGTGATGCAGGGTCGGGTTCATTTTTACGAGGGCTACCCCATGACGGACGTTGTTTTGCCAATCCGTCTTATGGGGCTTTTGGGCGCAAAGGCACTGCTGCTGACCAATGCCGCCGGCGGCGCGAATTTCAGCTTTAACGCCGGGGATTTCATGCTAATCCGTGACCAAATCGCCAGCTTTGTGCCCTCTCCGCTGAACGGAAAAAACATCGAAGCTCTGGGCACCCGCTTTCCCGATATGTGCCACATCTACGACGAAAAGCTTTGCGACGCCATCCGCGACAGCGCCGCCCGTGGGGCAATTTCCCTCCGCGAGGGGGTTTATATGCAGCTTCCCGGGCCCCAATTTGAGTCCCCGGCAGAGGTTCGCATGTGCCGTAGCATGGGCGGCGACGCTCTCGGCATGAGCACCTGCTGTGAAGCCATTGCCGCGCGGCATATGGGGCTTCGGGTTTGCGGAATTTCCTGCATCTCAAACCTTGCCGCCGGCATGACAAGCGCCCCCCTCACCCATGAGGAGGTCAACGAAACTACGGACAGGGTTGCAAAGCAATTTACGGCGCTTACCAAGGGCGCAATCTCCGCAATCCACGAGGTACTCTGATGCAGGGGCTTTACTATGACGGCAAAAACACCCTTCTTCGAAATGATTTGCCTCTGCCCCGGCCGCTTCCCCACGAGAGCCTAATTCGGGTTTCCCTTGCCGCGATTTGCAACACGGACAGGGAGATTATGCGGGGCTACAAACCGGATTTTACAGGCGTTTTAGGTCACGAATTCGTTGGCATTGTTGAAAAATCCAACGAGCCCTCCCTAATCGGCAAGCGGGTTGTGGGCGAATTAAACGAGGGCTGCGGCGAGTGCATTTATTGCCGCACAGGTCGGGAAAAGCACTGCGAAAACCGCAAAAGCATCGGCATTGTCCGCAAGGACGGCTGCTTTGCACCCTATCTGACTCTTGCCACAAGGTTGCTGTTTGAAGTTCCAAAGGAGCTGCCCGACGCTCTTGCCGTCCACACGGAGCCGCTGGCGGCGGCTCTGCAAATTGCAGAGGACAACCACATCAAACCCTCTGATGAAATTTGCGTCATCGGTGACGGACGCTTGGCGTTTTTGATTGCTCAGGTGCTGGCGCTGACCGGTGCAGAGGTCACGGTTTTGGGGCGGCACGAGGACAAGCTCCGCCGCTTTGCGGACTTTGCAAAAACCGCCACAGCTCTTGACCGCCGCTTCGAAAAAGTGGTGGATGCCTGCGGCTCACCCTCGGGCACGGAAACAGCCCTTCGTCTTGTTCGAAGCGGCGGCACCATCATCCAAAAAAGCACCTATGCGGGCTCTGCTTCGGTCAATTTATCCGCCTTTGCGGTGAACGAAATCACCCTTAAGGGCAGCCGTTGCGGCCCCTTTGCCCCAGCCCTCCGACTGATGAGCAGGGGACTTTTGAACCTGCCCGAAATTGAGCTGCACAGCCTTTCAAATTGGCAGGAAGCTTTTGAAAGCTCCGCATTTAAGGTGGGCTTTGATTTAAATAAGGAGCAATAAAAATGAAGGAAAGCACAATTTCACACACAGACAACATCCGCTTGGCGGAGAGCTTGGACGCCGTTATAATCATCGACCAAACCCTGCTTCCAAACGAACTGACATACCTTTCTCTCAAAACTCGGGAGCAAATGTTCGAAGCCATCCACGCTCTCCGAGTTCGGGGCGCGCCCGCAATCGGAATTTGCGCCGCCTACTGCCTTTTTGTGCTGGCAAGGCAGATAAATACAGCCAATCGTCAGGACTTTTTGGCAAAGCTTCATGTTGAAGCGGAGTTTTTGAACAGCTCCCGCCCCACCGCCGTGAACCTTAGCTGGGCGCTGAACCGCATGCTTTCGGCAGGGGAGAAGGGCGGAGAAATAGGGCAAATTCTCCAAATATTAGAGGAAGAATGCCGCGCAATTCACAGCGAGGACATCGAAATGTGCAGGGCAATTTCCGCTTTTGGGCTTTCCCTGCTCCACGAGGGCGACAGGGTTTTGACCCACTGCAACGCGGGCCCACTTGCAACCTCCCGCTACGGAACGGCGCTGGGACCTCTTTTCCTTGCAAAGGAGCAGGGCATGAACATCGGCGCTTTTGCCGACGAAACCCGCCCTCTGCTTCAAGGCGCGCGGCTCACAAGCTATGAGCTTCATTCGGCGGGCATCGACGTCACCCTAATCTGCGACAATATGGCGTCCGTGGTCATGAAAAACGGCTGGGTGAACGCCTGCTTCGTCGGTTGCGACAGAGTTGCGGCAAACGGCGACACCGCAAACAAAATCGGCACCTCCGGTCTTGCGATTTTGGCAAAATATTACGGCGTTCCCTTCTACGTTTTGGGGCCCTCCTCAACCGTCGATTTAAGCTGCAAAAGCGGCGGGGATATAATTATCGAACAGCGTGACCCGGAGGAAATTCGCACAAAGTTTTACGAAAAGCCCATGGCACCCGCAGGCGTAAAATGCTTCAATCCCGCATTTGACGTTACGGATAACAGTCTTATTTCGGGAATAATCACCGAAAAGGGAATTTTTAGAGCACCCTACACAGAGAGCCTTGCGACCTGCAAATAGAGGAGAAAAAATGGAAAATGTATTAAGCGTAAAAACGGAGCTAATCGCGCCCTTCCTGCCAAAGTCCGGCATCGCCACCGACCATTGCGCGGAGGTGCTGGAGCAAATCATGCAACAGCACGAATTTTTGCCCCGGGCGGAAGCCGAAAATGACCCTTCCCACAAGCAAATCATCCCCTATGTGGTGCTTTGCCGCGGCGAACAGGTGTTCGTCATGCGGAGACTAAACAAGGGCGGCGAAAAGCGGCTCCACGGGCTTTTGTCTTTGGGCGTTGGCGGGCACATCAATCCCGAGGCGGACGGCGACGGCGGCGACGTGCTTCGCAGGGGGATGCTACGGGAAATTTCCGAGGAGGTCAGCATTGAAAAAATGCTTGATTTCACAGCCCGAGGAATGATAAACGACGACACAAACGAGGTCGGGCGCGTACATATGGGACTTTTTTACACCCTTGAGGTTGAGGGCGCAGTAGCGGTTTTGGAAACCGAAAAGCTGGAAGGCTTCTGGGCAGAACGCCGAGAGCTACCGGAACTAAGCGAGCAAATGGAGCACTGGTCAAGACTTGTAATCCC
>JAVVZC010000135.1:0-4031 GCA_036650755.1 Oscillospiraceae bacterium | reverse complement strand
CGGTACATTTCGCCCAGCTCATCCTCACGCTGGGGGATGTCATGGACGGAGTAGTCACCATCGCTGATTTTTGACATTCGTCTTGCCAAATCCTCAATTGGCTCCGTACTGCTGCCCATAAGCTTTCTCACTGTCAGAGCGCCGATTACGGAGAACAGCACAAGTGCAATCAGCATTTTGAGGAGCAGCATCGGCAGGGCGGAGGCGGAAAAGGTGAGCACCGTGTCAAGGCAGACAATTCCGCAGAACACACAGCCCGCCACAAAGAACAGGGCGATAAACGCCGTGGACATTCTGGTTTTGAATTGCTTGGTTTTTTTGATTATGGAGAAAGCGATGATGATGGGTGCAAAGAGGAGTGCAAGGCAAAGGACTGTAAAGAGCATAATTGTCAGCTTGCTTGCCAAACGGACGGAAAAGGAAAATCTGAGCTTTTCTGTTAGGGGCTTTGCAAAAGCCGTTTCGTCCTCCAGGGCGGCAACGCCGGTATTTGTAAGGGAAACCTGCTGCCCGTCGCTGTATTTGAGGAGCAGCTCCGGGTTTATGTAGCGCGCTTCCAAAATATCTCCCGCTTCGGGAGCCTTTATCATCAGCTTTGTTTTCCAATGGTTCGGGTTTGCTTTGTCGCTTTCAAGGACTTTCACACTGCCGTCCGCGTTTCGGACAACAAGGCTGAATGTGCCTTGGTCGATGGTAAGGTCAAGAACGCTGTCGCCTTTTTTGTGTGCCAAAACGGCGATTGGAACCCCGCCGGATTTGTCTGCCGCGCGGATTTTCCATTCCGTTTCGTATTCGCAGACGGCGAAAATTCTGCCTTCAGACTGGGTCACGGCGACAACGGGGTTTGTTCTGCCGTCTTTAAGGTTGCTCCACTTGCGGACATTTGTTGCCTTGCCCTTGTTTATTTCAAAGACATAGCTTTCGGTGGCGCGATTTTCGGCGGCACAGACTGTTGTTCCAAACTGCCGCGCCGTGTCAAAGTCATTCTGGGCGGGAAGTCCCAGCGGCGTGACAAAAATCAGCAGGAGTGAAGCCAAAAGCAAGGCGGCAAAAACTATAAGCAGTTTTTTCGACATTGGGGGCACCTCTTATTTCATATGTTCCGTTCCGATGATTTCAAAGCAGTTTTTGAATAATCGGAGCAGGGGGATATCGCCGAAAATCAGTTGGGAGATTAGCATTATGAGAGCGACAATAACCACAAGCACGCAAAGCCAGAGGAAAATGTGGAAAATCCTGTCCCGATTACGCCGCCAAACGCCCCGAATTTTTGCTTTGAAGCCTGTTTTTTGCTCGGGGATGGCGGTTAGCCTGATGTCGCGGTAAAGCTCTGAAAAGGCGGAGTAGGAGTTGCTTCGGCACTTTTTGCGAATTAACTCACAGCTTTTGAGCTTCTTTTTGCTTCTGCCCTCCAGCAGATCTAAAATCATTCTGGCACAGAAAACTGTGCATTCTCTTTCGGTGATGGTTTCGTCCAAGAGGGAAAGGTCTAAAACCGGGGTGAAGAAAATGCCGTTGTCCTTTGAGATGTTCACGTTATCTTGGGTGAGAACAAGGTAGAGGAGAGGCTGGGGAATTTCGCTTGAAACACATTCCATGATAAGGTTCAGGCAAATTTTCTCGGCAACGGCGGGACTTGACCTTTGTGCTCGTGAAAAGGAGGAGAATTTTCGCTCCGCCCTGTAGGGAAGCCCGTAAATCAGCTCGTTGTTTCTGGCAAAGCAAAATTGGTAGGGAGCTTTTCCCTCCGAGGCGTCCAGAACAGAGAGCAGCTTTTTTTTGCAGTCGCTGTCGCGGATAACTAAAAGCGTGTATTGGGCGCTGTCTGCGGAATTGAGGTCGGCGGCAACCAAAACGTCGTTGTTATCAGCGTGAAGCAGTGTTGAAACCACTTCCAGCATCATATTTTCAAAGTAGTAGATCAAGAGCTTGCCTCCTCTCTGCCCGAATTTTTGGGGAATGAATTATTCTTTTATTTCGTCCTTGTCGTCGGCGTTGCGTTTTTTGACAACCGCGTAGGCATAGGTGCTAATCATGGGGAGATCCGCGCAGGAGATGCGGATTTCGAAGATGCCCTCCTTGCCCGGGGCGGTGTAGATGCCGTCCGAGGTGATTTGACCGGAGTCTTTTTCCGTCAGCTCATAGGTGAGGGTGCAGGGCTGCATGTTTTTGAAGTTAACGCTGAAATAGTGGCTCTCACGAGTTGCCATAACGGCGGTGGGACGAACGGCGGCAATGCTCTTGCCTTCGATTTTGCGAAGCTTTGCGTCCTCCTCGCCCAAGGGGAAGGCGATGGCGTTCCAGCGGACGGTGAGGATGACCATGGGCGTGGGGGCGGCAAGCCTTGCCGCCACAACGAAGCTGCCACGGTCATTCATGACCTTGACCGCAAGGTTTGCGGGGGGGACAGCCGAAGCATCCACAGAGAAAAGCTTTGGGTCGCCGAAGATGGTACTGCGGCTTGTGGCGCCAAGCTTTTTGTCCTCGCTGAAATATTCAAGTCCCACGGTGATGTTGAGGGGGCAATTGCCCAAGCCGTGGACGATTTCGTCGGAGAAGATTATTTGGTCCGCCTTGGCGTTAACGGGGATGGGAATTTCGCAGACGCCGGTGGCAAAAATCGGTTCGTTTCTTGTTTTTGTGGCGGCTTCCGGGTTTTGGCTTTCTTGGGTGCTGTGCTCCGTGCCCACACGACCGGGGGCGGGAAGCCATTTTTCACGCTCCACCCGAAGGGGGGCGGCGGAGCTGGTTTCTATGTAGTTCTTCACGCCGTTTTCGATTACTTCCTCGATGAGGTAGGCGTTTTTTGTACGTTGAAGCTTGAATTCCGCAAGCTCGATAAGCTCCGGGCGGCTTTCAAGGTCCATTTCCTCAAGACTGACAGCGCCGATTGAACGGGTGATTATGTTGTCGTTTGAGAGCTGTTCCACCGCGACCTTGAACATGAACTGCTCATCCAGTGACTTTGAGCTGTCACCGATTTTGACTTTCAGTCCGCCGGAGGGAACCATAAGGACGGAGTCACGAACGGGGGTGAGCCCCGCTGTGAGGAAGTATTCTCTTGTGAAGGAGTTGTTGTCGCCGGGGAGCACGCTGTCGAATTCGATGTTGCAGACATGATCGCCATCCGCCGTTTGGAGGGCGGGGATTTGGAGCGCCGCCTGCATGGAAAGAGGCTGCTCAGTGTCGCTAAGCTGGGTGACCTTAACCACAAGGCGAACAGGCTGACCGCAACCCATCACGCTGGGAAGTGTGAGGGTGACGGAATAGTCGCTGTCCTCATAGAGGGTGGCGGTGCTGAGGAAGCCTTCAAGAGTGTTGACGATTTTGGGCAGAGTGTCCCTATCGCGGAGGCAGAGCGAATAGCCCTCGCGGACACGGTTGTATTCGTAGCTTTCGCCCCGATCGCCGGAGGAAATGGCATAGACGGGGTAAACCGCCTCCTCCTCATAGCGCAGGCAAAGAACGGCATGGTTTGTTGCAAGGGTTTCGAAGCCGCTGATTGCCGCCAGCTTTTTCATGGCGGCGTTTTCCACAACGACCTCGCGACCCCAGCCGTCAATGGCGGCGCCCGATTCCAGCATGATGGAAACGTCGTCCAAGCTGTAGACGCTAAGACCGCAGACAATTCCACTGCCGTACATAAGCTTGTTTAGGAAACGACGCTTCTGATTTCCGTAAATCTGCTCGACTTGAAAGTCTGCCGAGGTGAGCAGCTTGCCCACGTAGTAGCGATTGCGTTCAAAGGGAAGCAACTGGTTGTTTTTCAAAACAAACACCATCCTTCTATAATCCAAAAATTCCGGTGGGGAAATTTTTTCTTTCACGGCATACCCGGGGATTTTTCTGCCCCGATGATGATATGAAACTATTTCTTTCCTTGTATGCTCCTATAATACCACATACTCAAGCAATCTTTTCTAAAAATATGCTAAAATTGACAAATTTTTTCAACTATTTTCCTAAAGATATATTAAAGTTTTACACTTCCCCCCGTGACAAACTCATTTATAATAGTTATACTGTGTTTG
>JAVVZC010000134.1:0-4071 GCA_036650755.1 Oscillospiraceae bacterium | reverse complement strand
ACTGCGGCTTCCAGCACATCAATCCTTATCAGCTTGAAGAATTTCTCTGCCAGCCAATCTATCAGGGTGCCCGCCGCGTAAATTGTTGCCGCGGTCAAAACAACCGCCGCAAGCATCAGGGGCACCGGCAGACTTGCATAGGGCGCGAAGCGCTGGGCTAAAACATAGGTCCAAACAAGGGGCTGTGTATGTATTATGTAAACCCCGAAGGAGGTTCTTGAAAGCATGGAAATCGCTTTCTGCCCGAATTTTGATTTTATCTCAAGCCTGCGGAAGAACAGCAGCAGAGCAGCCGCCGAGAGCACAACGCTTGGCGAGGTGTAGCTCAGCGCCCCCTCCAAGCCCAAAACCATTTTGCCAAACCAAGTTAGGGCAACAAGTGCCGCGAAAGCCAGCAGAAGCCAAAACTTGTTTAAGGACTCACGAATTTCACAGCTGCGCAAAAATGCGCCCATGAGATACAGGCTCAGCAGCCACAAAAAGCTGTAGCCGCTGTGAAGGGAGAAAATATCGTTTCCCGAGGCGTTGTTAATTATTGAAAACAGCAGGAAAATGCTGAGTGCCATGGCGCAGAGCGCCCTTTTTGAAAGCACGGCAAGCATTTTGTTGATGTAGGGAACAAAGAAAAACAGGCAAAAATACGCGGTGAAGTACCAATATACATTGTGTATCACGGGGCTGACGGCGTTTAACCATTCCTTCGACCCCACGGAGCCGGGCACAAGCAGTAAAAACGCCAAGGTCACAAGAAGCCCTTCCAGCACAACGCGGAGCCAAAGGGAAAGCAGCCGCGAGCGACGATAGTGCCCACGGGACAGGGCGTAGCCGCTGATCAGTCCAAAACAGTTTACGGCACAGATATTCGCCGCCTCCAAAGCCCAAGCAAAGTTGCTTGAAAGCCCGCCCTCTCCTGCCGCGGCAAGCACTCCGCCCACGCCCAAAACATGGAGCACAACAATCATGAGCATGGAAACGCTTTTTAAAAGGTCAATTCCGTAATTGCGACTTTTCATTTTTGTACCATCCCCGCCTCTTAAAATATACTGCCTATTATAGAGCAAATTTGCTGTTTTGTGAACACATTTATGCCGAAAGCAATAAAAAGGGAGCCGCTCATGATGAACGGCTCCCGATTTGCGTTGATATTTTGCTCTAAACTATGCTGCCTTTGTGCAGTAGCCAAAGAAGAAATAGCCCAGAGGAGTGTAGTACATGCCGTTGACGGTCTTGTCAAGCATGTATCTTTGTGTGTAGAAGTAGATGGGTGCAAGAGCATTGTCTCTGCCGATGAGGAGGTCCTCAGCGATATGGAATTGCTTCATGCGCTCAACGGGGTCGGAGGTTGCTTTTGCTGCGTTGATAGCTGCATCGTACTCGGGCACGGAATACTGGGCATCGTTGTTGCCGTTGCCGGTCTGCCACATGTCGAGGAAGGAGCAGGGATCGTTGTAGTCTGCAATCCAGCCGTTACGTGCGATGGAATAGTCGCCGTCCTGACGTGTTTTCAGGAAGGTGTTCCACTCTTGGTTATTGAGAGAGACGGTAACGCCAAGCTCAGTCTTCCACATCTGCTGGAGGGCTTCGCCGATTGCCTTATGGTCGTCGTTGGTGTTGTAGAGGTATTCAACTGCGGGGAAGCCTTTGCCCTCGGGATAGCCGGCTTCTGCAAGCAGCTCGCGAGCCTTGTCGCAGTTTGCTTTGTAGTCAGCCGCATCGACGGAGTAGTAGTCGGTTCCGATTTTGCGGAAGTCGTCGCCCTTAACATCGGCGTCGTGAATTCCTGCGGGAACAAAGCCGGAAGCAGGAACTTCGCCGGTCTGCTTAACTTTTTCGACCATGTAGTTACGGTCAATTACAAGGGAGAAAGCCTTGCGGACAAGGGGATTGTCAAAGGGAGCCTTCTGGTTCTGGAAGCAGACATAGTAGGTTCCGATGTAAGGAACGATGTTCAGGTCGCCGTTTGCAAGGAGAGTTGAAACTTCCTCGGCGGGGACTTCTTCGATGAACTGAAGGGTGCCGCTCTTGAATGCGGAATACATAGCGCCGGCGTCATCCATGAGCTGGAAGGTCAGGGAGTCGGGGCCAAGCTTTGCAAAATCGTAGTAGTTTTCGTTCTTAACGCCCTTGATGTAGGAGTTGTGAACCCACTCGCTCATCTTGTAGGGGCCGTTGCCGATATAGGTTTCGGGCTTAAAGGTCCACTGGTCGCCGTTGGCTTTCATGATGTCCTCGCGGACGGGGAAGGTTGCGGGGAATGCGCAGATTTCTTCGAAGTATGCGCAGTCGTTGATGATGGTGACGACGAAGGTGTTGTCGTCGGGAGCGGAAACTGCAAGGGTGGTAGGATCGGAATAGGTCACGTGAGCCTTAACGCCCTCGGGAAGTTCATCAACAGGTCTGTCTTTTTCGTCAAGAGCGATTTCAACAGGCGCGCCCTTGTCGTCGACGTATTCCTGCTTGCCGGCTGCTGTGAGAACGGGAATGCCGTTTGCAACGTCGGAATAACCCTTGACCATGTCGATCATGTAGTTATAGGAAGCACCGGTTTTGGGGTCTGCAAGGCGCTGCCAGCTGTAAACAAAATCGCCGGCGGTGACGGGCTTGCCGTCGCTCCATTTTGCGTCCTTGTTGAGTTTAAAGGTGTAGGTAACTGTGCCGTCTTCATTGACAACTTTTTCCTTGCTTGCGGCTTGACCCGGAGCAAGAATGGCGTTGCCCTTGCCATCGTCAACCCACTTTGTGAGACCCTCAAAGAAGTGGTTGAGCATCATGGCGCCATCAACTGCGCGGTTGAGCGCGGGGTCGATGGATTCAGGCTCGGAAGCCAAGCAAACGGACATGTTAAAGCCGTCAGCTACAGGCTTTGCTGTTGTTGGAGCGGCAGAGCCCTCGGGTTTCTTTGCTCCGCAACCCGCCATGACGCCAACAAGCATCATAACAGCGAGAAGCAGGGAAAGAAGTTTTTTCGTGTTCTTCATTATTTTACCTCCAATATAATTTTTGGTACCCCTAGATGTGCTGTCAGACATACTAAAAAAGCAGATTTTGTAGCTATATCTAACCATTGTAGGATATTTTACCACATATATAACTGTCTGTAAAGCAAATGTTACAAAAATATTAAGTTTGCATATTATGAATAATTTTCGGCTACTTATTCAGCCGTTGCGATAAGTTCACTTGTGCAGTCGTCAAATTCGGCTGAAAGAACCTGCTCCAGCTTTTCGTTGGCGGCGCCCAAGGTTTCAAGGTCCAGCACATCCTCCGCGGTTTTGAAATACACGGAAACCCAAAGTCTGCGCCCTGTGCGGGTAACGTAAAAGAAGGTTGATTGGTAATCGAACTCTGCCAGCACCTGCTCGCAAAGCTCCTTGATTTTTTCCATGGTTTCCTGCTCCGGCGCGAAAAGGAAAACGTCACGGATGGAGCGCCAAATCATTTTGACCGCCTCCGGCATCATGAAGAATATCACGGCAACGGCGACAATTTGGTCGAAGTAGGGTAAAATCGGCGCAAGGGGCGTATTTTTAAGAAACACGGAGCCGAAAAACGCAAGAGACATTCCAAGGCTGTAAAACACGTCAATTTTCCAGCCGTAAATTTCCGTTGTGATGGTGGGCGATGAAATGTGCTTGTTCATGTGCCGCATTATCAGCAAAACCACTAAGCTTCCCAAGCCCAAAACCAGTTGAAAGACAGAAATAAGTGTGCCGTCAACGTGGTTGCCGCCTGATAGGGCGATGCCGATGCTGTTGGCGGAAAGTCCGATTGTAACCGCCAAGAGCATGAAGCCCTTGATTATTACGAAAATGGACTCAATCTGTGAATATCCAAAGGGGCGCTTTTCGGAAATTGGCTTGTGGTACAGGGGGGTTAAAAATAGTGTAAGTACGATTACTACCATCTCCGAGGAGTCATAGGCGGCGTCCATCAAGCAGGATTGGGACTTGCTGTAAATTGCCATTGCGAACTCGCACAGGACAAAAAACACACCCGCTCCCAAGGACAGCCAAAGTATTCGTTTCTCAACTTTTTGCGTTTTCAATTAGTACACTCTCCAAAATTCAATAA
>JAVVZC010000133.1:0-4083 GCA_036650755.1 Oscillospiraceae bacterium | reverse complement strand
GCTCCCAAACCAAGCGCGATACCAGCTTCGCTACACCCGGATATCATGTTTGCTTTGCTTTCTTTGCGAAGCCTTAACATATTAACACAGTTCCCAAAATTCTTCAAGGGTTTTTTATTGATGTTTCCTTTGTATTATGTTATTATTTGACGAGGAGTGTGATTAAACTTGAGAATGAGAAAAAAGCCCAACCTAATTCCCCGCATGGAGCGCTGTGCCCATGTTCAAATAAAAGAACCCACCGCCCTCCGCGGCAAATGGATGTCCGAAAACCCCGGCTACACACAGCTTTGGCTGGAGCTGGGCTGCGGCAAGGGTCGCTTTACGGCGGAAACTGCCGCCCAAAACCCCGACGCCCTGCTGGTTGCCGTCGAAAAGGTTGCCGACGCCATGGTCGTTGGCATGGAACGGGTCTGTGACGCCGAAATCAAAAACGTCCGCTTCATCGACACCGATGTTGCAAATTTACCCGAAATATTTTTGCCTCAAGAGGTTGACCGCATTTTCATCAACTTCTGCGACCCTTGGCGCAAAAATCGTGACGCGAAGCACCGCCTCACCTCTCCCCTTTTCCTAAAGCTCTACGAAAACGTGCTGAAGCCCGGCGGGGAAATCCATTTCAAAACCGACAACGCGCCGCTTTTCGAATATTCCGTGGAACAGTTTTTACTGAACGGCTGGAACTTAACCCAGCTTACCCACAACCTCCACGCCGCCGGTGTGGTGGGCATTATGACCGATTATGAGGAAAAATTCCACTCTCAGGGAGTGCCCATAAACCGCCTTGTGGCGAAGAAGGAGGTTCCACATGAGGCTGATATCCTGGAACGTTAACGGGCTGCGCGCCGTGGTCAAAAAAGGCTTTGAGGAGGCGTTTCTCGGGCTGGACGCGGACATTTTTTGCCTTCAAGAAACCAAGCTTCAAGAGGGGCAAATCTCTCTTGACCTGCCGCTTTGGGAAAACTATTGGAGCTATGCCCAAAAAAAAGGCTATTCCGGCACCGCCGTTTTCACCAAAAAAGCGCCTCTTTCCACCGCAACTCCACTTTTGGGCGTGACGGAGCCTGACACAGAGGGTCGCATTGTCACCCTCGAATATCAAGAATTTTTTCTGGTTTGCGTCTATGTTCCCAACTCTCAGGATGAGCTGAAGCGGCTTTCTGTCCGCCTTGAATGGGAGGACGCTTTTCGCGCCTATGTTTCCGATTTGGACAAGCAAAAGCCCGTTATAATCTGCGGCGACATGAACGTTGCCCACGAGGAAATTGACCTGAAAAACCCCAAAACCAACCACGGCAACGCCGGCTTTTCCGACCAGGAGCGCGCCGCCTTCACAAAGCTTTTGGACGCCGGATTTACCGACAGCTTCCGTTTCCTCTACCCCGAAACCACCGCCGCCTACAGCTGGTGGAGCTATCGGGCAAACGCCAGAGCAAACAACGCCGGCTGGCGCATCGACTATTTTCTCGTTTCAAACCGCCTGCGCGACAACATCGAAAAAGCCTTCATTTGCCCCGAAATCCTTGGCAGTGACCACTGCCCCGTGGGGCTTGACATAAACTTTTAGGAAGTAAACATGGTTAAAATCGGCACAGTTTCAATACCCGGTCAGCTCTCCTTGGCGCCCATGGCGGGGGTTACGGACACCGCCTTCCGCAAGGTTTGCAAAGCTTGCGGCGCGGCGCTCACCTACACCGAAATGGTCAGCGCGAAGGCGCTTTCCTACAAGGACAAAAAATCCCACGCCCTCCTGCTTTTGGGCGAAAACGAGCACCCCGCCGCCGCCCAAATTTTTGGCAGCGACCCACTTGTCATGGAGGAAGCCGCCGGCATTGCCCGGGAAATTTCCGGTGCGGACATCATCGACATCAACATGGGCTGCCCCGTGGGCAAGGTTTCCGGCAACGGCGAGGGCTGCGCCCTCATGCGGGACCCGGACAAGGCGATGAAAATTATCGAAGCCGTTGTTCGTGGCTGTGGCGTTCCCGTCACCGTCAAATTTCGCAAGGGCTGGGACAAGGGCAGCATAAACGCCGTGGAATTCGGCAAAATGTGTGAAGCGGCGGGCGCTAGCGCAATCGCCGTCCACGGACGAACCAAAACCCAAATGTACACCGGCGTTGCCGATTGGGACATTATCCGCGACGTCAAGCAAGCCGTAAGCATTCCGGTTTTCGCAAACGGCGACGTTTTTGAACCGGAGGACGCGCCCCACATTCTCGAATACACCGGCTGTGACATGGCGATGATCGGTCGCGGTTCCTTTGGAAATCCTTGGATTTTCAGCCGTGCAAACGCCCTTTTGGCGGGAGAAGCCCTTCCCCCACCGCCCACTCTTTCCGAAAGAGTTGACACCGCCGTCCACCAATTTGAACTGGCGGCACAATACAAATGCGAAAAAATCGCCTGCTTGGAGGCACGACGGCATTTTGCCTGGTACCTCCGTGGCGTGCCCTATTCCGGCTACTTTAAGCCCCAAATTGTCAAGCTTGAAACCATGGACGACATCTACAGGCTTGCCAAGCAAATTAAAAAAGAATTGAGGTGAGACTGTGACCCTTTTGGAGGAAAGCGAACTGGTTTCACGAGTGCAAAACGGCGACAACACCGCCTTTGAAGCCCTTGTGCTGGACAGCCAAAAAAAAGTTTACAACCTTGCTCTCCGAATGGTCGGCAATCCCGATGACGCCTTCGACATGTCTCAGGAGGCATACATTAAAGCTTTCAATTCCATCGGCAGCTTTCGCGGCGACAGCCGATTTTCCGTTTGGCTCTATAGGCTGACCACCAATGTTTGCCTTGATTTTCTTCGTTCACAGGGGCGAAAAGCCCACAGCTCACTCACCTTCATGGGTGATGACGAGGACGACAAGGAGCTGGAAATCCCCGACGAGCGCTTCTCACCGGAGCGTTTGGCGGAGCAAAAGGAGCTGCGTGAAACCCTGCACCGCAGTCTCTTGCGTCTGCCAAAGGAATATCGCGCCATCCTTTTACTCCGTGAAATCGACGGGCTTTCCTATGACGAAATTGCCACTGCCCTCTCACTTGAGGCGGGCACCGTCAAATCGCGGATTTTCCGAGCGCGAAAAAGACTTTGTTCAATTCTTTCAAGCGACGGGAACTTTTCGCACCCCGCATCGTCAAAGAAAGCAAAGGGGGTGTGAAGCATGGACGCCTGTAACAAATATCTTGAAATGATTAGCTGTCTTATCGACGGCGAGCTTAGCGACGCCGAAAGTGCCGAGCTTCACGCTCACATAGACCACTGCGACCACTGCAAAAAAGTCTTTGACGCCTTCTCCGATATCTCAAATTCTCTGGAAGCCGAGCTTGTTGAGCCTCCTCCAATGCTCTCAAAGGGCATTATGTTCAAAATTAACCTCATGACGGGCAGCGGCTCAAAAAACCATCGTTTCGCCTTTGGGCGCTTCACGGCAATTGCCGCCTGCTTTGCAATTTTAATCGTCGCAGCCTCCCAATTTGGGCTTTTTGACGCGCTCAAACCCGCTTCCTCTCCCGAAAACAACTCGCCCTCCGGCTATGCCCTGTCAGCCAAAGGCTCCGAAAACGACATTGAGCCAAGGTCCGCGGAGGAGGCTCCTGCCCCTTCCGGCAACGCAAGCTCCTTTGGCGTTTCCCCTGCCGATGTTCAAAAGCCCTACACCCCCGAGCTTGGCGACGAGCTTAACCCTGAAATGGAATTTGTCGCTCCCAAGTCCAATGACGCCGCTGTTTCCCTTATGAGCGCCACGGAAATCACCGTCTACAACGGCGACGACGTGTCCGACAAGGGCTTCGTGCTCAACATTTCCGATGAGGCGACCCTTAAAGCCGTGGCGGAAATTCTCTCCATAAAATCTGCGGAAAACGGCAGTGTCCCAAAGCAGGAGCCTGTTTTTACCATCATTGTCCCGGCAGGAGCCGGGGAGGCTTCCAACAGCATCTGCGTTTGGGTGCTTGAGGGGGAGCTTTGGTGCCTTGATAAGGGCAATGAGGCGCTTTATAAGGCAGAGGGAAGTTTGGATGACTTGCTGGAGTACCTTATTGCGGCGTAAACATTTATTTATTATGTAAACCACATAG